>CAZEOR010000023.1:0-15558 GCA_964513695.1 uncultured Thiobacillus sp. | reverse complement strand
GGCCTTGTGCTCGGTCTTGACCGTGATCAGGTGCTTGCCCTTGCCGTGATAGAAGTGGGCCACGCCCTTGATGGCCAGGTTGTTGGACTCGGTGGCGCCGGAGGTCCAGACGATTTCCTTGGGGTCGGCGTTGACCAGGGCGGCCACGTGGCCTCGCGCCTCTTCCACGGCCTTGTCCGCGTCCCAGCCGAACACGTGGGAACGGGAAGCCGGGTTGCCGAACATCTCGGTCAGATAGGGAATCATCTTCGCGGCCACACGCGGGTCCACCGGGGTGGTGGCCGAGTAGTCCAGGTAGATCGGGGTCTTGACCATCATGTTGCTCCGTCAGCCATTCACCACAGCTTTGAGTTCCGCGGAACCCACCACTCTGCGGGTTTCATGTGTGTGACCTGCACCGGCATCGGCAGGTTTATCAAGTTGCTGCTTGACCAGTTCGGCCAGGTGCACGGAATCCAGGTAATCGTAGATGCGTGAATTCAGGCTCATCCACAGGTCATGGGTCATGCATTCACGGTCGTCGTGGCAGTTGCCCAGACCGCCGCACTGTGTAGCGTCGATGGGCTCATCCACGGCGCGGATGATGTCCGCCACGGAGATCTCGGCCATGGGCCGGGCCAATGTGTAGCCGCCACCGGGGCCGCGCACGCTGTCGACGATGCCCTGCCTGCGCAGACGTCCAAACAGTTGTTCAAGGTAAGACAGGGAAATTCGCTGGCGATCGCTGATGCCAGCCAGAGTGACGGGACCGCGCTGGTGGCGCATACCCAGATCGATCATCGCCGTTACCGCAAAACGTCCTTTGGTGGTCAACCGCATGATGTGCCTCGCTTTTCAAATGGGGTTACCGACACTCTACTAATCCCGATCAATTTAGTCAACTTTTCAATTTCCAAGGTGATCAATCAACCATTTTGTTCAATGAGGCGGGATCGAAATGGTCATCCGGATTGCCAGCCTCCCCGGCCCCGCCCAGACGCTTGAGCTCGGCGACAATCCACGCGATGCGCTGATCGGTATTGGCGGAATGGTCGATGAGGCCGTGGATGGCCTTGACCATGGGGTCGTTCATGTCGCTGGACACGGCGTAGGCGGAAAAGCCCAGTTTGTTGGCCACCTCTTCCCGCGCCCGGTGCTGCTCCTCGTCCAGGATGCGGGCGGGAATGCCGATGGCCGTGGCCCCAGCCGGCACATCCTTCACTACCACCGCGTTGGAGCCCACCTTGGCACCCGCACCCAGGGTGATCGGTCCGAGGATCTTGGCGCCGGCGCCGACGATGACGCCCGCTTCCAGTGTGGGATGGCGCTTGCCCTTCTTCCAGGAGGTGCCGCCCAGGGTGACGCCGTGATAAAGCGTGCAGTCGTCGCCGATCTCGGCGGTTTCCCCCACCACCACGCCCATGCCGTGGTCGATGAATACGCGCCGGCCGATTTTTGCGCCGGGATGTATCTCGATGCCTGTCATCAAGCGAGCCAGTGTGCTGGAGAAACGGGCCAGCCATTTGAGCCCCAGGTTCCAAAGGCCATGGGACAGGCGATGCCAGAGAATGGCGTGCAATCCTGGATAGGTGGTCAGCACCTCGAAAAAGGTGCGCGCCGCCGGATCCCGGTCGAACACGATGCGGATGTCTTCCCGCAGTCTGGCGAACATTTGAATATTCGAATGGATAAATAAGACAGTGAAGTATGCAATTCCCGACCGGTTCGGTCAATTTCTATGGTTTGAATTCGGGCTTTTCATCGCGGCAATGATGCCACGCCAGATCGCAACTTCCTCTTTCTCCAAGCCCGCCTTGGCAAAGAAACGCCGCAGGCGCGGCATCAGCCGCTTGGGGTTGGCGGGGTCGTGGAAGCCAACTTCCACCAGCATCTTTTCCATCTCGGACAGCAGTCCTTCCTGGGCGGCGTGGGAGGCTGGCTCGAATTCCGGCAGGGGCAGCACCGCGTCTTCAGACGTACTGCGCAATTCATAGGCGAGAACCTGCACGGCGGCGCCCAGGTTGAGGGAAGCGTATTCGGGACTGCTGGGAATATTGATAAGCCAGCGGCATTTCATGAGCTGTTCGTTGGACAGCCCGAAAGTCTCCGAACCGAACACCGCCGCGACGGGCCCGCTTTTGGCCACGCCGAGTATCTCAGGCGCGGCTTGGCGCGGGGTGTAGGCGGGATGGGGCAGGTCGCGTCGGCGCGAAGTGCAGGCGACGGCCAAAATAGTGTCGGCCAGGGCGTCATCGAGGCTATCGAAACGTCGGGAGCCATCAAGCACATCCACCGCGCCAGAAGCACGGGCGCGGGCTTCATCGTCGATTTCGCACTTGGGATTGACCAGGGCCAGATCGGACAGGCCCATCACCTTCATGGCCCGCGCCACCGCGCCCAGATTGCCGGGATGGCTGGTTTCCAGCAGCACGATACGGACATTGGAGAGAAGGGAAGCGGTGTTCAAGGTAAAATCCGGCCTGAATTCAATGCTCTTTGGAAAATCATGCACCCGATGCTCAACATAGCGGTAAAGGCCGCGCGCGCTGCCGGAAAAGTCATCAATTACGGCAGTCAGAACTTAGACCGACTGACGGTACACAGCAAACGCGATAACGATTTCGTCAGTGAAATCGACCAGAAGGCCGAGCAGGCCATCATCGATATCCTGCTGGACGCCTTCCCGAACCATGCGATTCTAGCCGAGGAGTCCGGTGTTTCCGGCGAATCCGAATACCAATGGGTCATCGATCCCCTGGACGGCACCACCAACTTCCTGCACGGTTTTCCCCAATACGCCGTGTCCATCGCTCTCCTGCATCGGGGGCAACTGTCCCAGGCCGTGATCTACGACCCGGTGCGTAACGACCTCTACACCGCCAGCCGGGGCCGGGGCGCCTTCCTCAACGAGCGCCGCATCCGCGTCTCCAAACGCGACAAGCTCCAGGATGCCCTGATCGGCACCGGCTTCCCCTACCGGGACTTCACCCACCTGGACGCCTACACAGCCATGTTCCGCGATCTGGTACAGCAAACATCCGGCCTGCGCCGCCCCGGCTCTGCCGCGCTGGATCTGGCCTGGGTCGCTGCCGGACACACCGACGGTTTCTTCGAGATCGGGCTGAATCCCTGGGATATCGCCGCCGGTTGCCTGTTGATCCAGGAAGCGGGTGGCTTGGTGAGCGACTTCGCCGGGGAAGAGAATTTCCTGGCTTCCGGCAATGTGGTGGCGGGCAATCCCAAGGTGTTCGTGCAGTTGTTGCAGACCATCACGCCCCATGTGACGGAAGCGCTGAAGGGCTGAAGGAAGCCCCCCCTCCCCTGCCCGGCTTGCGGGAGAGGGGTGATCACACCACCCGGTTCCGCTCCTCGCCCCGGACGAAGGCTTCGATGTTGTCCAGCAACTGATCCGCCAGGGACTGCATGGCCTCCCGGCTGGACCAGGCCACATGAGGAGTCAGCAGGAAGTTGGGCAGGTCCAGTTCAAGTAATGGATTGCCCGCCGAGGGCGGCTCCACCGACAACACATCGAAACCGGCGCCGGCAATTCGGCGGGTTTTCAGGGCGGAAACCAGGGCGGCTTCGTCCACCACGCCCCCCCTTGCCGTGTTGATGAGCACGGCGCTCGTCTTCATCAATCCGAATTCCCGTGCGCCGATCAAACTCCGCGTTGCCTCGGTCAAGGGCGTGTGCAGGCTGATTTGGTCGGAACGGGCCAGCACTTCGTCGAAGGCGACACGGCCGGGCCGTATTGTTTCCGCATTCTTGTGCTCGGAAACCAGCACCTCCATGCCGAAGGCCCGGGCCAGACGCTCCACACCGGTTCCCACATTGCCGTGGCCGATCAGGCCCAATGTGGAACCGTGCAGATCATGCATCTCGTGGTCAAACAGACAGAAGCGGCTGGCCTGCTGCCAGACGCCTTCGCGCAATGTCCGGCGCCAGGCCAGCAGGTTGCGGCGCAGGGCGAGCAACATCATGAACACGTGTTCCGGCACTGTGTGCTCGGCATAGCCCCGTATGTTGCACACGGCCACACCCCGTGCCCTGCAAGCATCCAGGTCCACGTTGTTGACACCGGTGGCGGCAACCGCCACAAGTCGCAATTTGGGGCAGGCCTCCAACACGGCGCGGGTGATGGGCGCCTTGTTGGTGATGGCGACGGTGGCGCGCCAGAGCTTCTCCGCCACCTCCTCCGGGGCGCTTTCCGGATGTTCCACCCAGACATGGTCGAAGTCGGGAATGCGCAGTTCGGCGCTCAAGGTCGCCCGGTCGAGAAAAACAATGTATTGATTCATTGATCCATTCCATTGAATCTTTCCAGGACTTCGATCAGGGCGGAGGAATCCTTGTCTCCATCCCCGATACCCACCAGGGCGTTCATGAGCTGCGCAGCCAGGGCGGCGCCGGGCAGCGCGATACCCAGCCTGTAGGCCTCACCCAGCACGATGCCCAGGTCTTTCTGGTGCAGCCGGGCCTTGAAGCCCGGCACGAAGTTGCGATCCAGCATGCGCTGGCCGTGGAATTCCAGAATGCGGCTGTAGGCGGAGCCGCCCAGCAGGGCCTGGCGCACCTTGCCCGCGTCCACACCCTGGCGCGCGGCGAAGTCCAGGGCTTCCGCCACACCCAGCAGGGTGGCTGAAACGGCGATCTGGTTGCAGGCCTTGGCCACCTGCCCGGCCCCGGTTTCACCCACATGGACGATGTTCTGCCCCATGCACTGGAACAGGGGCAACACCCGTCGAAAGGCCGGCTCAGGCCCACCCGCCATGATCGACAGGGTGCCGGCCTTCGCCCCCGCCTCGCCGCCGGAAACCGGCGCGTCCACCAACACTGCGCCCTGCCTGGCCAGACGGACAGAATAATCCCTGGTAGTGGCCGGAGAGGTGGTCCCCATATCCACCACAATGGCGTCCTGGCCCAATCCCTCGGCGGCGCCCCCGGACCCGAACAGCACGGCCTCCAGAGCGGCATCGTCAGAGACATTGATGAAGATGATGTCGGCCACTTCGGCCACCCCTCCGGGTGACATGGCCGCATGGGCGCCGGCCCGGATCAGCGGCTCGGCGCGGGCGAAATCCCGTGCGAAGACAGTGAGGGTATAGCCGGCCTTGCACAGATTGAGGGCCATGGGCAGCCCCATGGTGCCGAGACCGATGAAACCGATAGAAGTCATATCAACCTCTCTGCCGGAAATGTTGGACCGCACGCATTTTCGGAATCAATCCGGGGTTTAATCAGCGGGGGCGTGGAAAGCGTAGCGGGTTTCGAAACCGTGCAGGCTGTGCATGCCCAGATCACGCAGCGGAATTAGGGGGCGCAGGCGCTCGGCCGCCTGCTCGCTGAACAGACAGGTCGTGGTGAGTTGGCCGGCAAGTTTCTCCATGCGGAACACGAAGTGCACATCGCCGCCGGAGATGCGCTCTTCCTCGCCGATGGCGACGCCGCCGAATACCACCGGCGCCAGGTGAAGCACGAAGCGGAAGGGCGGCGGGGCGCTGGACTGCAATTCCTGCAAGGCATGAACGCACTCGACAAGCGCAGCTTCCTTGCCGGGTTGATCACGCCAGTAAGCGAAGAAACCATCTCCCATGAACTGGTTGATGCGACCGCCGCCAGCCTCGATAAGCTTGCGGCATGTTTTCACCCAACGCCCCGTCAGGATGGGCAATTCGCCGGGCGGTAAAGCGCTGACAAGACGCGTTGAACCGATGATGTCGGCCACCAGCAACCAGCAATTCACCGGACGCACATCGAACATCGTGCCTTCCAGGGTAGTCTCGCCAACCGCTTTTGTTTCCTGCCGATCGGCCTCGGACTGGGTCTGCCTGAATCGATATTCGGCGCTACCCAGCGTGATGCGGCTGCCATCCATCAAACGGGTGGCCTGAACCAGACGGCGTCCATCCAGGTAGGTACCGTTGCTGCTGCCCATGTCCACCAGCCAGTACTCGCCTTCACCCTGGCGTTGGATCATGCTGTGATGCCGGGATATCTTGGGATCGGCGATCACCACGTCGCACTCCGCCGCTCGTCCCAGGGTACAGGTGGCGCGAACGGGGATGGGGCGGCCGTCAGGCGACTCCAGCCAGGCGGGCCAATGGGTATGGGGGCGATCCATCCGGTCATTATCGCCCATCACCGTCATATTTCTTCCGTCCCGATCAGATGCCAAATGGACTTGCTGGCCACCGCCCTGGATATTCAGCCACTCATCAGCGCGATCCACACCGGCAATGTCAGCAGAAAAGTCAGGCTGGTCCAACTGGCGGTCAGGGCTGCGGCCCGCACATCCAGGTTGAAGCGATCGGCAAAACTGGCAGCCATCAGCATGGTAGGCATGGCCACTTCAATGATGGCAGCGGTCTGAGCCGGTTTCAGGTCGCCGAAGGTCGCGCGAGCCAGCAGGAACACAATGACCGGCGCGATCAGAAGCTTCACCGCCACCGCTGCAAGCACCGGGCGAGTGGGCTTAAGGTCGCGCCAGGGAATCGACAGCCCCAGGGTGAACAACATGATGGGAATGGTGGCCTGACCCATGAACTTGGCCGCCTTCACCAGCGGCGCCACCTCCAGCCCGCTCAGGTTCACCGCGAAACCCAGCACAAAACCCCAGATCGGCGGCAGGGTCAGCATGGTACGCAGCAGGCTGTGACCCTGGCCGCCCTCGTGGCCCAGCCGGGTCGCGATCCACACCCCGAAGGTCCACACCAGCGGTGTGGCGGCCAGCACATCGGCGAAGGCGGCGTAGCTGCCGCCGATATCGCCATAGAGGAAGGTCAGGGTGGGATAGCCCATGAACAGCACGTTGCCGAAGCAGCCCGCGAGCAGGATCGCCGCCCGCGTCTCCCGTTTCAGGCCGCGCCCCAGCGGGGAGTGGAACAGCAGGGGATAAAGCAGGGCGAAGCTGATGGCGATGCCGGCGATGGTGATGGCCGGCACCGTGAGCAGTTCGTGGCTGATCTGAGCCTGGGCCGACAAGGCGAACAGCAGCGGCGGCGCGAACACATCCACCACCAGACGGTTCAGGTTGACGCGCAGCGTATCGGCGGGAAACTGGGGACGGAAGCGCACCCACAGACCACCCGCCGCGACCAGGAGGGCGATGGGCAGCCAGACCTGGAGCAGGAGTTGGAGGAGGAAGTCGGGGGTCATGGTGGGGGGATTTTAGGCGGAATATGGGTCTTCGCCGTGACGGGCTGGAGGTGGGCGGGTTGGGCTGGAATTGGCGTTTGCGGAGATACGATTGGTGGTAGGCCGGGGGTTGCCCGGCCTACCGCACGTTGCAAACCGCGCCGGGTAGGCAAGGCGTATAACCGCCCCTCACCCCCCTCCCCCGCTCGTGGGGAGCGGGGAAGCAGAGGAACGCCGGGCTTAGCCGAACAGCAGTCCGTTGACCCGCTTCACGAAGCCCGCCGGGTCGGCCAACTGCCCGCCGTCCAGCAACACCGCCTGGTCCAGCAGCAGGCCGGCGAGTTCGTCGAAGCTCTCGCCCTCCTCGCCTTCCAGGCGCTTCAGCAGAGGATGGCCCAGGTTCACTTCCAGGATGGGTTGGGTTTCCGGCACGGCCTGGCCCATCTGCTTGAGCATGCGCGCCAGGTTGGCGTTCATGTCGCCCTCGTCGGCCACCAGGCAGGCGGGGGATTCCACCAGGCGGTGGCTGGCGCGCACGTCCTTGGCGCGGGATTCCAGGGATTTCTTGAGGCGCTCCAGCAGCGGCTTCGCGGCCTCGTCAGCCTTGGCTTCCTCCTCCGGCTTTTCCTCGCCCTCCGACTTCACGGCGGACAGGTCCACCTGGCCTTTGGCGACGGAGCTCAGGGACTTGCCCTCGAACTCGAACAGATTGGATACCAGCCATTCGTCCACCCGGTCGGTGAGCAGCAGCACTTCCACGCCCTTTTTCCGGAATACCTCCAGGTGTGGGCTGGCCTTGGCGGCGGCCAGGGTGTCGGCGGTGAGGTAGTAGATCTTGTCCTGGCCTTCCTTCATGCGGCCAAGGTAGTCGGCCAGGGAGACTGTTTCCTCGTCGGCCAGAGTGGTGCGGAAGCGCAGCAGCTTGGCGATGCGCTCCTTGTTGGCGTGGTCCTCGCCGACGCCTTCCTTGAGCACCTTGCCAAAATGTTCCCACACCTTGGCGTAGTCATCCTTGCGGTTCTCGGCGATATCATCCAGCAGGTCCAGGGTCTTGCGCACGCAGCCGTTGCGGATCATCTCCATGTCACGGGTCTCCTGGAGGATTTCCCGGGAGACGTTCAGGGGCAGGTCGGCGGCATCGATGACGCCGCGGATGAAGCGCAGGTAGGCCGGCATCAGCTTGCGCGCGTCCTCCATGATGAAGACCCGCTTCACGTAGAGCTTCACGCCGGTCTTGGCGTCCCGGTCCCACAGGTCAAAGGGGGCGTGGGCGGGCACATAGAGCAGGGCCGTGTAGTCCTGGCGGCCTTCCACCTTGACGTGGGTCCATGCCAGGGGGTCTTCGTAGTCGTGGCCCACGTGCTTGTAGAAAGCCTTGTATTCGTCCTCGGTGATGTCGCTCTTGGAACGGGCCCAGAGGGCGTTGGCCTTGTTGACGGTTTCGCTCTTCTCGCCTTCTTCACCCTTCTCTCCGACAAACTCGACGGGGATGGCGATGTGGTCGGAGTACTCGCGGATCACGGATTTGACACGCCAGTCATTGAGGAATTCCTCCTCATCGGCCTTCAGGTGCAGCACGATCTCGGTGCCCCGGTCGGCTTTTTCCACCGTCTCCAGGCTGTACTGGCCGGCGGTTTCCCCGTCCATGGCGCACTCCCAGCGCACGCCATGTTCCTTGGTGAGGCCGGCGCGGCGGGTGGTCAGCGTGACCTTGTCGGAGACGATGAAGCTGGAATAGAAACCGACGCCGAACTGGCCGATGAGCTGGGCGTCCTTCTTCTGGTCGCCGGTGAGCTTGCCGAAGAACTCCTTGGTGCCGGATTTGGCGATGGTGCCGATGTGCTCGATCACCTCCTGGCGGCTCATGCCGATGCCGTTGTCACGGATGGTGATGGTCCTGGCGTCCTTGTCGACGCTGACCTTGATCTTGAGTTCGGCGTCCTGCTCGAACAGGGCCGGATCGGACAGGGCCTCGAAGCGCAGCTTGTCGGCGGCGTCGGAAGCGTTGGAAATCAGTTCGCGCAGGAAGATTTCCTTGTGGCTGTAGAGGGAATGGATCATCAGGTGAAGCAGTTGCTTCACTTCGGCCTGGAAGCCCAGGGTTTCCTTGCTGGCGGACGCGGATGCGGTTTCGGTCATGGTGGAGAGCTCCCCTGTGGAAAACGGGGATTTAGATAGGGATCAAACAGCGCGATTCAAGTGCAAGGACGAGGAATAGCCTGGCGGGAGCAGGTCAAAGCTCCATCTTCAGCAACTCCGGGGCAGGGCGGCCGATCAGATAACCCTGGGCATAGTCCACACCGATATCCCGAAGGATGGATAGGGTGGCCTCGTCCTCGACAAATTCCGCGATGGTGTACTTGCCATACCCCTGGACCGCATCGTTAAGGGCTTTCACGAACACCACATCGTCCTGGTTGAGCAACAACCCCTTGATGAAGGAGCCGTCGATCTTGACAAAGTCCACCGGCAGCTCCTTGAGATACTGGAAGGAACTGTAGCCGACACCGAAGTCATCCAGCCCGAAAGCGCAGCCCAGCCCGCGCAATTGGCCCATGATGCGGGTGGCGCTGGAGAAATTGGCCAGGGCGGCGGTTTCGGTGATTTCCAGAAGAAGCTGCGTGCCAGATATCCGGTGGCGCTCCAGCGCAGCCTTCATGGTTTCGAACGCAACATCGTCATCAAAACTGCGGCTGGACAGGTTGAGCGCGACTTTCACATCAGGTCCCTGGGTCGCCACGAAGGCCACCACGGCTTCGATGACCCAGCGGTCGATGCGCCGGATCAGGCCCGTGCTCTCGGCCACATCGATGAACAGGCCGGGGGCGACCAGATTGCCATCCCGCCCTTTCAGCCGCAACAAGGCTTCGTAATGGCCGATCCTGCCGCTGGAAATATGCTGGATGGGCTGGAAGAACATCAGGAAACGTTCCTCGTCCAGGGCTTGCTCCACCTCGCCGCGCCAGTGCGCGCGCCGGCCAGCCACCTCGCGATAGGGATCGTCGCCGGAGTAGAGGTGCCAGGAGCCATGCCCCTTGGCCCGCGCCTGGGCCAAAGCGATCTCGCCGTTGGCCAGAAGGTTGTCCGCATTGGCGCCGTGCTCCGTGAACAGCACGATGCCGACGCTAGCGGACAAACGGCTCCTGGCGCCACCATCGCCTTCGTCCCCCGGGTAGGAGACAACCTGGTTCAGTCCACGCGCCAATACGATGGCTTCGGCCGTGCTCATACCCGGAAAGACCAGGGCGAAATCGTCGCCGCCTAGACGGGCGGTAAGGGCAGGCTTGGGGTGAAGATTTTCGATATGCCGGGCGAATTCCACCAGTACACGGTCCCCTGTTTCGTGACCGCCTGCCTCGTTGACCGATTTGAATTCGTCGATGTCGCAAAGCACCAACACACCCTGCATGCCGTTGGCCAGGAAGGTATCCAGTTCCCGCTTGAAGGCGCGGCGGTTATAAAGCCCGGTAACGCTATCATGCTCGGCCAGAAGCATGAGGCTGCGTTCCACCTGGCGGTAATCCGTCACGTCCAGGCCCACGGACAGGAACGCCCTTTCGCCGTCTCGCTCTTCCAGGCTGGAGTGGAACCAGACCACGTCCCGTTCCACCCCATCCGGTCGGATCAGGCTGCTCTCGCTGTGGAACACGTCGCCCATCACGATCCGGTTCATCAGGCCGCGATGGTTGTCCCGTTGCTGCCCGACCATGAACAGTTCCAGAAAAGATCGTCCCACCAATTCCCCGGTTTGATGGCCGCTGGTACGTACCGCATGGACATTGGCAAGACGGATACGCCCGTCGCGGCCATATGTCAGGATCAGTACCGGGGCGGTATCCAACAGCCCCGCGACAAAATCCCGCTCCTGTTCAAGCTGGGCCGCCTGGGCCTGGAGAGAGGCGGTATGTTCGCGGGACAGTGCATGCAGCTCCTCGAGGGTATTCGCCAGGGCATAGGTCAGGTCGGCAAGATTGTCCACTTCATCGCGATATCGGCTTGGGCTTCCACTCAGGGAAAACGCGTCGCGCGCTTCGCCATATCGCCCCTCACCCAGCAACGGCAACGCATTCATGGCCTGATGCAGCCGGTTCATGGTGGGACGCAGGAGCGCGTAGAGCAGACCTAGAGAGAGAACAAGGAACAGAGCGCCCAAACCGATGCTGGAACGCACTGCCGTTTCCATTTCCTGCCATTCGGCGGTGACGTCGCCGATGGCGAAAAACTTCACACCCTCTGTTCCAGGTATGGGGGCATCGAAACGAAAAAGGCGAAAACGCCGATTGCCCCGATTGGCCTGGAAAAGATCCTCACGCGCTTCACCAGGGCTGAGAGATTTGAGCAACTCCTCAAAGGCGGCGCCTCCGCTGACGGAAATAATCCGTCCGACATGGGAACCTGGATCGCCGGAATCCACCACACCCAGTTCGGCCCCGGAGAGGCGCCGGAAATCCATCACCAGATCCTGGAGCCCCGTGGCGAGAACCACCGTACCCACGTAGAAGCCACGGTCCACGAGCGGAACCGCCGTCATATAAAGACAACGGGGCTTGCAATCGAGCCAGTAACTGGGGGCCTCCTTCTTACCGGCTTCGCTGGCCAGCCGTTTCGCGTAACCCCCGGCATCGGCCATGCCCCAATCGCCAAGTATGGTGCCGTCCGGGGCCAAAAAAGCCACTCGATCCAGGCCGTGAGTCAGGTTGAGATCCGACCAGAAAGGATCGAAAACCTTGATCAGTCCGGCATGGTTTCCATCGCGCAACGCCTGCCGCACCCCGGGCAGATCGGACACCAGCGTGCCCAAGGATTGGAGACGCGCGGACTGCTGCTGGAACAGGCGTCCGAGAAGGTCCACGGAACGAACCCGATGCTGGGATTGGGTCGTTTGCTGACGCTCGTCCAGTTGGTGCAAAACCAGCCAGCTGAATGCCGTTGTAATGACGACAAGCGAGATGCCCGCGATCAGGAGAACCTTCAGCCGGACGCTGAGGAACAAGGGTGTGGATCGCTCGCGCAACATGGTCTGGTCAGAAGCGCCAGGCCGCCTGAAGCAGCAGCATGTTCCATTTCCTGACCTGGCTGGCCGGCAAATTCTCGGCCTGCGCCAACCATGCGGTGCCATCGACCCGATGCAGTTCGGCGGAAAGAGCCAGGTGGTCGATATCGTGCCGAACACCCAGAACCCAATCCTGGGCATATCGGGAGTGCGCCTTGAAGCCCAGTCCGGCGATGATGGGATCACTCGCAAACCCTTCGCCAGTCTTGTCGTCCTTGTCGAGATAAAGCGCGTCGTAGCGAATAAAACCCTGCCAGTTGTTGCCGAAGCGGCGGGTCGCCTGAGCGTACCAAGCCTCGGTCCAATGATCGGTATTGGCGAAGTTATAGTTTTTCGCCTTGACACGGGTGCGGCCATATTCCGCAGTCAATGACCAGTTTTCCGTGTTCTTTTCCAGAGAAAGCACCCAAGTGGGAAGATGATGGTTCCCGGCGATCTCGATGTCGCCCAGGGGGGAAGGCCGGTAAGTCATGTTCATCGCCCCCAGGGAGATGCCCATGCGCCATTCGCCCCCCATATCGAACATCGCCTGGCTGAGCCAGGATTCCTTACCCTTGAAGTGGCCTGGCAGGTCGTTCAACAGAAACACGTATTCCAGGCTTTGATCGTTCACCTCGGGACGCAGCGCACTGATCTGCCAAGACAGATTTCCCGTGTGGTATTCGGAATTGCCGTATACCGACACGCCCGGCGCCGCCAGGAAAAAATTTCGGATCTGATCCAGATAGACGGACTGGGGCATGATGATGCCAGGCCGGGTATGAGCCACATCGCGGGTGGTATTGAAAAAACCATAGGGATTCTTGATCTTGCCAAGACGCAGTCCAACCTGGGTATCCCCGTCGGCAAACAGGGTTCGGTCCACGAAACCGTAATCGAGCCGCAGCTTGCCCTCGTCAGTGTCCCCAGCCCAGCGGGCCAGGATCTGACCGGAAATCAACCAGTCCGGATTTGGACGCCAGGACAAGTTAGCCCCCATTTCCCGCATGTCCCAACCCACATCGTCGCCGCTGTTCCCGCCCACCTTGTTGTCGCTGGTATGGACCATGCTCTGGCTGATGAATCCATGAGCCTGAAGTCCATCCCCCAGCTCCTGGGCAAAAACCGGAGTGCCCAAGGCTGCGGAGCCCCAGACAATGAGCAGGCATGACCTACTCAATATTGATGATTTTGACCGGATCATTGGATCTGACCTTCCTGACGTAGCCGATGGCGCCGGGGGTGGCCGCCACTTTGTTCATGAGTTCCTCTTCGCTGGAAACCTCGCTTGGGGCCTGCGCCATGCCCGAGTAGACCAGGCGATCCCAGGACTGGCGCAATTGGTACGGAAACAGGTTGAGCCGTTCCTTGCAAGCAGCGCCGTGGGTGGGGCTCTCGTCCGGCAGAACGAAAACCTTGATGGACGTGCCGTCAGGCCATTTGACTTGGCGCATGCCGAAGATGGCGCGGGCGGAAGCCAGGGACATGGCGTTAAGGGAAACGCCTCGATGCGCGATGATATCGACCGCGCTGGCCGTCGCCGAGGACAACAGCAGGACGAACAAAAGCAATAGCGGGGCACCCGCTGGGCGACGGCTGAGGAGGAGATTCAGAAGTCGCCCCGTCACTTCAGACCAAGCACATCCTGCATATCGAATAGACCTTTCGACTTGCCCGACATGAAGCGGGCCGCGCGCAGGGCGCCCAGGGCGAATGTCATACGGCTGCTGGCCTTGTGGGTGATTTCCAGACGCTCACCGATCCCCGCGAACATGACCGTGTGATCACCGACTATGTCACCACCGCGTACCGTCGCGAAGCCGATGGTGGAAGGCTCCCGTTCGCCGGTCACTCCCTCCCGGCCATAAACAGCGCAGGATTCCAGGTTGCGTCCCAGGGCTGCGGCCACCACTTCCCCCATGCGCAGGGCGGTGCCGGAAGGCGCGTCCACTTTGTGACGATGATGGGCCTCGACGATTTCGATATCGAATCCCTCATCCAGAACCCGTGCGGCCATGTCCAGCAGTCTCAGGGCCAAATTGACTCCCACGCTCATGTTGGGCGCGAACACGACGGGAATTGAACCGGCCGCTTCAGCGATAGCCTCCTTGCCTGCGGCATCGAAACCGGTCGTGCCGATCACCAGCCCCACCCTTTTCTCCCGGCACAGCGCCAAATGTTGCAGGGTCGCTTCAGGGCGGGTGAAATCGATCAGAACATCTGCGCCGTCAAGGGCACTCGCAACGTCGTCACGCACCTTGACGCCAAGGCTGGTACCGATCAGTTCTCCGGCATCGCGCCCCAGGAAAGGTCCGCCCATACGATCCAGCGCCGCATGCAGGCGCATGTCCGATGCGCCTGCCACGGCTTCAAGCAAAGTTTTTCCCATGCGGCCGGACACGCCGGCGATGACCACCTTGATCACTTCTTCTCTTCCTCTTGTTTGGCGACGGGGGGGTGTTCCTGCCCTGGCGCAGGCTTCGCGCCGGCCGCCACCACGTTGCCTTCCAGGGCCTTGAGCTTGTCATCCTCGAAAATCACGGTCACTCGACGTTGTTCGATCACTTTGCCGCCCCGCTCCAAGCGATAAACATAATCCCAACGATTCTTGTGAAAGGGGTCCACCACCAACGGTGTACCGAGGATGAAACGCACTTGGGAAGGCGACATGCCGGGCTTCAGCTTGTCCAGCATTTCCTGGTTGATGGCATTGCCTTGCTGGATATCGACGCGATGGGGCGAGATCCGATCAATCGGGTTGGACCAGCTTCCACATCCCGAAACGAGAAACAGCGCGAGCAAGGGAAACAAACGAATGGACCTAGAGGAGGAATGCATAGCTTGGGGCAGGAAGCCTGTCGAGTCGGAAGCCGCGCTATGATAGCGCGCAACTTCATCCCTCGACATAGCGATGGCCAACACCGATCAACTGAAGACCATGGGCCTCAAGGTCACCGGCCCCCGGCTCAAGATACTGAATCTGTTCGAGCAAACCGAACGCAGGCACCTCACTGCTGAAGATGTGTACCGGCTCCTGATCGCGGAGCATATCGATGTGGGCCTCGCCACCGTATACCGGGTTCTGACCCAATTCGAGCATGCCGGCCTGCTGATCCGCCACCATTTCGACAACGACAAGGCGGTCTACGAACTCAACCGGGGCGGGCACCACGACCATCTGCTTTGTCTGCAATGCGGCAAGGTGGAAGAGTTCTACGATCCCGAGATTGAACGCCGGCAGCATGCCATTGCAGCCGAGAGGGGATTCAAGCTGGCCGAACACGCCCTGCATCTCTACGTGGAATGCATCAAGGAAAACTGTCCGAACCGATCCAAGGGCTGATCCCTGCGGGATTCAAGGATTGCCCAACATTTCCGCGGCGTGGGCTCGGGTGGCCTCAGTGATCTTCACC
>CAZEOR010000022.1:0-15813 GCA_964513695.1 uncultured Thiobacillus sp. | reverse complement strand
CCAGGCCAAGGCCGGCCTGGGCACCGCCCAGGGCCAGATGCGCTATGCCACGGTCACCTCCCCCATCAACGGCGTGGTGACCCAGAAGCTGGCCAACGAGGGCGACATCGCCGCTCCTGGCCATCCCGTGCTGATGGTGGAAAACCCGGCCCGCCTGCAAGTGCGCGGCAGCGTGTCCGAGGACCTCTATCGGGGCCTGAAGCTCAGTACCCAGGTCATGGTGGAAGTGGACGGCCAAGAGAAAGCCGTGGCCGCCAAGGTGGCCCAGCTCGCCCCCGCCGCCGATCCCATGACCCACACCTACACGGTGAAGCTGGACATCGCCGCGCCTGGTCTGAAGAGCGGCACCTTCGCCCGCATCCTGTTCCCCACCGGCAAGCGCACCGTCCTGGCCGTGCCGGAAGCCGCCGTGCTGGAGCGGGCTGGCATTGTCGGCGTCTTCGTGGTGGACGCCCAGGGTGCGGCCCAGTACCGCATGGTGCGTCTGGGCAGGAAGGAAGGCGGTCTGGTGGAAGTGCTATCCGGCCTCAACCCCGGCGACAAGGTGGTGACCGGCAATGCCCAGGCCGTGAACAACGGCGACAACGTAGTTGAAGTGAAGGCTAACGTGAGCGAAGCGAACGTTAAGGCGCTGGGCGCCGGCCGGAACTACAAGTACGTGGGGTAAGCCATGAGCGACACCCATGCCGAATCCGCCATGAACCTGGCGGGCAAGCTCGCCAAGGGCTTCCTCACCTCCAAGCTCACCGCCCTGTTCATCCTGGCGGTGACCCTGACCGGCCTGCTGGCCCTGGTGGTGACGCCGCGGGAATACAACCCCCAGATCGTGGTGCCGGCGGCCAACATCATCGTCGCCAAGCCGGGCGCCTCAGCCACCGAAATCCACAACCTGGTGGTGAAGCCCCTGGAAGCCATCATGAACGCCCAGTCCGGGGTGGACCACACCTTCGGCTACGCCACCAACGACTTCGGCCTGGTGACGGTGCAGTTCAAGGTGGGCGAGAGCCAGGAAGACAGCCTGGTGAAGCTCTACAACCAGTTGATGCAGAACATGGACAAGGTGCCGCCCGGCGCCATGGAGCCCATGGTCAAACCCATCAACGTGGACGACGTGCCCATCATGACGCTGACCCTGAGTTCCAGCGCCTATGACGACTACAAGCTGCGGGAAGTGGCCCAGCGCCTGCTGGAACAATTGCGCAACGTGCCCGGCGTGTCCTTCACCCAGACCGTCGGCGGCCGCCTGCGCGCGGTGAACGTGTGGATCGATCCCCAGCGACTGGAAGCGGCCGGCCTCACCCTGGACCGCATCGACCAGATGTTGCGTAGCGCCAATGTGGCGGCCCCCCTGGGCGAACTGGTGCAGGACAACCTGAGCCGGCCCCTGCGCTTGTCCGGCTTCCTGGGCTCCGCCGAGGAAGTGGGCAAGATCGTCGTCGGCGTGTCCCGGGGCGGCGGTCCGATCTATCTGAAGGACATCGCGAAGATCGAGGACGGTCCCGCGGAAATCGAGGAAACCACCCGCTTCGCCTACGGCCCGGCAGCCGGGAAGAAGTCCACGGGTGAACAGCCCGCCGTCACCCTAGCCATCGCCAAGAAGGCCGGCACCAACGCGGTGGTGGTGGCCGATGCGGTGCTGGCCAAGCTGGAAGACCTGAAGAAGCAGGCCATCCCCGCCGGCGTGAACGTGGCCGTGACCCGCAACGACGGCGCCAAGGCCGACGCGGCGGTGAACGAACTGGTCATGCACCTGGGCATCGCCATCGCCTCGGTGGTGGTGATCCTGGTGGTCTTCCTGGGCTGGCGCGAGGCGGGCATCGTCACCATGACCGTGCCCCTGATCCTGTTCGTGGTGCTCGCCGTGGGCCTGGCTTTCGGCCAGACCATCAACCGCATCACCCTGTTCGCCCTGATCCTGTCCCTGGGATTGCTGGTGGACGCCGCCATCGTGGTCATCGAGAACATCCACCGCCATCTGCACCACGGTTCCAACAAGAGCTTTGCCGAGACCCTGGTCATCGCCACCAACGAGATCGGCAACCCCACCAACATCGCCACCATTGCGGTGATCCTGGCCTTCATCCCCATGGCCTTCGTCACCGGCATGATGGGGCCGTTCATGTTACCCATCCCGTTCAACGTGCCGGTGGCCATGATCGCCTCCATCGTCATCGCCTACATGGTGGTGCCCTGGGCGTCCAACCTGTGGCTGGCCAAGAAGGCGGCGCGCGAGGCCCTGGAGCGGGCGACCAGCCTGGGCGAACCCCATCAGCCAGATGCCCTGCAGAAGGCCTACGTGGCGGTGCTCACTCCCCTGATCCGCTCGGCCTCCAGGCGAAACATCGTTTTCCTGGTGGTGCTGGCCCTGCTGGGCGGCGCCATGCTCATGCCGGCCTGGCAATTCATCCGCCCGTCCGGATTGAACGGCCCCCTGTCCGCCCTGGGCGTGGAACTGAAGATGCTGCCCAACGACAACACCAACACCCTGCTGCTCCAGGTGGACATGCCCGCCGGCACGGCCCTGGCCGCGACGGACCAGGTGGCGCGAGCGGTGGGCGCCGTGGTGGGCAAGTATCCCCACGTCACCGACTACCAGACCTTCCTGGGCATGACCGCGCCCATCGATTTCGCCGCCCTGGTGCGCGGCGACATGATCAAGCGCGGTTCCAACCTGGCCCAGATCCGCGTCAATCTGGTGGACAAGCATCACCGAAGCGAGTCCTCCCACGAGATCGCCGACCAGCTCAACAAGGCCCTGGCGGATGTGCGCAAGGCCTTCCCCACGGCCAAGCTGAAGCTCTATGAGACGCCCCCCGGCCCGCCGGTGCAGGCCCAGATCCTGGCCGAGCTGTACGGCCCCGATTACGACGTACTGCGCGCCGCCGCCGCTGACGTGGACAAGGCCTTCGCGGGCATCTACGGCATGATCAACGTGGACGACTCGGTCACCGCCAACGCCGACAGCTTCCACGTCCGCGTCGACAGCGAGAAGGCCCTGCTCTCCGGCGTCGCCCCTGGCCAGGTGGCCAAGCTGCTGCGCGACTACGTTTCCGGCTTCGCCATCGGCACCCTGCACGTGGACAACGCCCGCGAGACCATCGACATCAAGGTGCGCCTGCCGCGCGAACTGCGCGCCGGCCCGGAGACGCTGATGAATCTGCGCGTCACCAATCCCCAGGGCATGCAGGTGCCCCTGTCCGCCATCGCCCGCGTGGAGAAAGTCACGGAAGCCAAGCCCATCTACGCCCGCGACCAGCATCCCATGGTCATCGTCGGCGGCGAGCTGCTGCAATCCAGCCCGGTGTTCGCGGTGCTGGCCCTGGACCAGATGCTGGACGGCAAGCAATTGCCCAATGGAGCGAAGTTCACCACCGGCAACCTGGGCTTCACCCAGGCCGCGCCCAAGGACGTGGTGGACTACACCCTGCTCTGGGGCGGCGAGATGCGCCTGACCCTGGACGTGTTCCGCGACCTGGGCTCCGCCTTCATCGTCGCCCTCATCCTCATCTATCTGATGCTGGTGGGCTATTACAAATCCTTCATGCTGCCGGTCATCGTCATGGGCGCCATTCCGCTGACCCTGGTGGGCGTGTTCCCCGGCCACTGGGCGACTTCCCAGGCCTTCACCGCCACCTCCATGATCGGTGTCATCGCCCTGGCCGGCATCGTCGTGCGCAACTCCCTGCTGCTCATCGACTTCATCCTGGACTACCGCAAGCAGGGCTACGACCTGGAGAAGGCAGTCATCGAGGCCGGCGCCGTGCGCTTCCGGCCCATCCTGTTGACGGCTCTCGCCATCATCCTGGGCTCCGCCATCATGATCACCGACCCGGTGTTCGGCGGCCTGGCCGTGAGCCTGATCTTCGGCACCTTCGCCTCCACCGCGCTCACCCTGGTGGTCATCCCGCTGATGTACTACCTGTGGCAGCGGGGCATGCGCCAAACCGAATCCGTTTGAAACCTGTAAGGAGAACTTCCCATGACCATCGAACGCATCATCCGCATCATGGCCGGCATCATGATCCTGCTGTCCCTGGCCCTGGCCCACTTCACCGGCCAGGTGGACATGACCGGCCTGTCCTGGCTCTGGCTCACCGCCTTCATCGGCCTGAATCTGCTGCAATCCGGCTTCACCGGCGTCTGCCCGCCGGAAAAACTGCTCAAGAAGATGGGATTCAAGGAAGGCGGCAGCGCCTGTAGCACCAAGTAACGGTAAAATCGCCGGCTTTCGTGCATAGGCTCGGGTAATCCATGGAATTCGTCACCCAAAACATCTGGCTCATCCTTCTGGCGGCCGTTTCCGGCTTCATGCTGTTCGGCGGCGGCGGCTTGTTCGGCCGCCTCTCCGGCTACAAACAGATCGGTCCCCAGGAAGCGGTCCTGCTGTTCAACCACGAGGACGCCCTGGTGCTGGACGTGCGCGAGCAGTCCGAATGGGCCGACGGCCACATCGCCAAGGCCAAGCACATCCCCCTTGGACAGTTGAAGAACCGCGTCTCCGACCTGGAAAAGTTCAAGGGCAAGCCCATCGTCGCCGTGTGCCGCAGCGGCAACCGCTCCGGCAGCGCCTGCGGCATGCTCAAGAAAGCCGGTTTCGAGAACCTGCATAATCTGGCCGGCGGCATGATCGCCTGGGAACAGGCCGGCATGCCCAAGGAAAAGTGATCCACACCAGCACGATCAAGGAAGCAAAATGCCTCAAGTGAAGATGTACTGCACCGCCGTTTGTCCTTACTGCATCATGGCCGAGAAGCTGCTGACCAAGAAGGGCGTGGCCAACATCGAGAAGATCCGCGTCGATCTGGATCCGTCACAACTCCAGGAGATGATGAAGATCACCGGCCGCCGCACCGTGCCCCAGATCTATATCGGCGATCGTCACGTAGGTGGGTTCGACGACTTGTCCGCTTTGGATGCGGGCGGCGAACTGGACCCGTTGCTGGCCGCCTGATCTGCCGCCCTCCCACAAGGGAGGGCATTGATTTTTCCCCTCCAGGCGCCATCTGGCTCTCATTGAATACTTATTCCGGAGCCTTGATTGGAACTCGTCTGTCCCCACTGCGGCGCGGTCAACCGCGTTCCCGCCGAACGCCTGGACCAGCATCCGAAATGCGGCAAATGCGGCGCCGAGGTGTTGCCCGCCCATCCCGTCGAACTCACCGCCGCCAGCTTCGACAAATTCATCGCCCGCAACGAACTGCCCGTACTGGTGGATTTCTGGGCGCCCTGGTGCGGCCCCTGCAAGCAATTCGCGCCCACCTTCAGCCAGATGGCCGGCCAGTACGTTGGCAAAGTGCGCTTCGCCAAGGTGAACACGGAAATTGAGCAGCAACTCGCTGGCCACCACAACATCCGTAGCATTCCCACCCTGGCCATCTTCAAGGGTGGCAGGGAAGTGGACCGGGTGTCCGGCGCCCTGCCGGCCCAGCAATTGCAAGCCTGGCTGGCGCGGTTTTGAGCTACGTTCAGCCTCGTGTTTCCCATCGGGGATTTCGTGGAGCCGTCATAACGTGAGGCTATAATCCATCGTCCTAATCCCCTCTCACCGGAACCCGTCATGACCGACCAGCAACCTGAACAGCAAGCCATGCCCGTCTTCAACATCGAAAAGATCTACGTCAAGGATCTTTCCGTGGAAGTGCCCAACGCACCGGCCATTTTCCTGGACCGGGACGCGCCCCAGATCGACATGCAGCTCAACACCCAGAGTGCACCGGTTGATTTGGCAAACGGCATTTACCAGACCATCCTGACCCTGACCATCAACGCCAAGATCAAGGACAAGGCCGCCTTCCTGGTCGAACTGCAACAGGCGGGCATTTTCCGCATCCAGAACGTTCCCCAGGAAGCCATGGAGCCGGCTCTCGGCATCGGCTGCCCCAATATCCTGTTCCCTTATGCCCGCGAAGCTGTATCCGACGCCGTTCTCAAGGCCGGCTTCCCGCCTCTGATGCTGCAACCGGTCAATTTCGAAATGATTTACATGCAACAGCAACAGGCCCGCACCCAGCAGCCAAACTAAGCAGGCCCAACGGGGGCTGACGTGAGCATCGCGGTACTCGGTGCCGGGGCATGGGGTACGGCCTTGGCCATTCGCCTGGCGAACAGTCGGCCGGTAGTTCTCTGGACCCGCTCGGCGGAACATGCAGTCGCCATGGGGCGCGAGCGGGAAAACTGCCGCTATCTGCCAAGTTTTCCCTTGCCTGCGGGGCTTTCGGTCTCAGCCGATCTGGCAAACGCGGCAAGCAACGCCGATCTGCTCATTGCCGCTGTGCCCAGCAATGCTTTCCGGCCTCTGGCGGTATCCCTGCGTCAGTTGGGTAGCGCCAAGCCCATTGTCTGGCTGTGCAAGGGACTGGAAACGGGCAGCCACAAGCTTCCCCATGAAGTCCTGGCCGAGGCCTGGCCGGACCATCCGCCTGCCGCCGTACTTTCCGGCCCCAGCTTCGCCAAGGAAGTGGCCTTGGGTCTGCCCGCCGCCCTCACGGTTGCCAGCCTGGATGCCGACTTCGCGCGCCGTGTGGCCCGGCAACTGCACGATCCCAAGCTACGCCTCTACTCCGGCACCGACGTGGTGGGTGTCGAACTGGGTGGCGCAGTGAAGAACGTAATCGCCATCGCGGCTGGCATCGCCGACGGCTTTGGCTTCGGCCTCAATGCGCGAGCCGCCCTGATCACACGGGGGCTGGCCGAACTGACCCGCTTGGGCCTCAAACTTGGCGGACGCCCGGAAACCTTCATGGGCCTGTCCGGTATGGGCGATCTCATCCTCACTTGCACCGGCGACCTGTCCCGCAACCGTCAACTGGGCTTGCGTCTGGCCTCGGGGGAAAGCCTGGAGGGCGCCCTGCGCGAACTGGGCCATGTGGCGGAAGGCGCCACCACCGCCATCGAAGTGGCGCGCCTGGCACGGGAACTGGGCGTGGACATGCCCATCACTGATGCCGTGGCCCAGATTCTCAACCAGGAGATACCACCGCGCGAAGCCGTGATAGCCCTCCTGGCACGGGGCTTGAAGGACGAAAGCGCCTGACCCGGTCCGGCGTTCCATGCTTGACCGCGCATACTCGGATAACGGCCATAGCGAGTTTGAGCGGCGTCATGCCATCTGGGCCGAACTGCACGCCCGTTTCGGTTCCGCCCGCGCCTATCCCTATGCTTGGCGTCTGCCGGAACTGGCTCGTGACGAAGGCCCGTCGGCCCGTTTCCGGGCCGCTCTGGCCCTGGCTCAAACCCTCTATGCCATGGGACGTTTCGGCGAAGCCCAGGCGGCGCTTCCGAAAGACGAAGCCCATGCGGATGCTTGTCTCTCAGCCGAAGCGCTCCAATTGCACGCCTGCTGCCACGCCCTACAGGATGAGACGGACGAGGGCCTGGCGCTCGCCGAAATGGCTCAGACCACGTGGCCAAACCGCCTCGAGGCATTGCATGCCCAAATCCAATTCCTGTTTTTGATAGATGTACGGGAAGCGGGATACGCGGTCGGCCAGAAATACCTGCAAGCAGCCCGGCTTGGTGACACGGAAGAACATGGCGCCTGGGCGGTACTCATGGCCCAATGGTCACAGTCCACACCGCCAGGCAGGGTTGACCCGGTCAAGGCCCATACGGCCCTGTCATGGCTACGCGCCCATGCGCCGGTCAAGGCAGCCATCGGCGAAGCCATCCATGCCGAGACGTGTTTCCGGCACACCCCCGCCGAGGCCTTGGTGTGGCTGGAACATGCTCTCGATCTGGCTGATAAATTTGGCCAGCACCATCTTAAAGCCCGCCTGTTGCACCTGAAGTCCCGTTCGCTGGATGCGGCCGGCCGGTTGGCCGAAGCCGGGCGCTTCCTCGATTTGGCCCGGGACACAGCCAGGCGTCAGGGGGCTTGGCGTTATCTGCGCAACATGGCAGGATGATGCACCGCACAAATCCCCCTCGCGCGCCATGGCCCACCTTCCCGAAACACTAAGCACTCCCATCTCTTCCCTGTTGCGCCGTATGCCCATCACCTGTCCACCGGACATGCCGGTGCGCGCCGCCCTGGCCCTCATGCGCCAGGACCGGATCGGGTCCATCCTGGTGGCGGACGCCGATGGCAAGCCGGCTGGGGTATTCACCCTGAACGATCTGCGCGACCGGGTGGCATTGGACGATTGCAACCTGGATCGCCCCATGAGCGCGGTCATGACCCCGAACCCCTTCTGCCTGGGGGAGGATGCCACGGTCATGGAAGCAGCTCTGGCCATGGCCCAGCGCCTGATTCACCACATCGTGGTCACCTCGGCAGAAGGCCGCATCGTCGGCGTGGTCTCGGAGAAGGATCTATTCGCCCTGCAACGTCTGGGTGTAGGCAATATCGCCGGTGCCCTGGCCGAGGCCCAGAATCTGGACACTCTGGTGGCCGCTGCCGGTGATATCCGCCAGCTGGCCCGTATGCTCATGGCGCAAGGGCTGGAGGCGGAACAGCTCACCCGGTTGATCTCCGAGCTCAACGACCAACTTTCCCAGCGCATCCTCTATCTGGCCTTCGCCGAAGCCGGGCTGGAAGACCTCACTTGGTGCTGGTTGGCCCTGGGTTCGGAAGGCCGCCTGGAACAGACTCTGCTTACCGATCAGGACAACGGTCTCATCTTTTCCCTGCCGGAGGGCACCTCGTCGGAAGCTTTGCGGGAGCGCCTGCTACCGGTTGCGCGCCGGGTCAACGAGTGGCTGGCTGCCTGTGGCTTCCCCCTTTGCAAAGGCGAGGTCATGGCCAGTAATCCCAAGTGGTGTCTGTCTTTGGAAGAATGGCAAAACACCTTCTCCGAATGGCTGTTCCGGGGCGATGCGCCGGTATTGCTCAACGCCAGTATCTTCTTCGATTTCCGTGCCCTGGCTGGGGATGCAGGCTTGGCCCATGCCCTGCGCGAATGGCTAAACGAGCGGATAAAGGGCAATCGCCGTTTTCTCAAGCTGATGACCCTCAACGCCCTGGGCAACCGACCGCCCCTGGGATTGGTGCGGGATTTCGTCACCGACGGCGAGGGCGAGGAAGCCGGCACCGTTGACCTGAAGCTGCATGGCACCACCCTGTTCGTCGACGCCGCCCGTATCTTCGCCCTGGCCGCAGGTGTGGGGGAGACCACCACCGTGACTCGATTGAGGGCCGCCGCCGCCACCTGGAAACTGGACGAGGCCGAGGTAAGTGGCTGGATCGAAGCCTTCCACCACATTCAGCAACTGCGCCTGCGGCAGCACCAGCAGCAGTTGGAACACGACCATGACCTCACCAACCGGGTGTCCCCCGCCGACCTGTCGACACTGGACCGGACCTTCCTCAAGGAGGCGCTGCGCCAGGCAAAGAAGCTGCAAGGCAAGTTGGAAGGCTACTTCCAGTTCTGATCTGGCTGGTTAGCGAAGCAGTCATAAAAGCGGCACGATACTAGGGCTCACCGCCGGATGAGCCGTGATGGGGGAAGCGCACGGTGAACAGCGCCCCCTGATCACCCTGGCCATCGCCAATATTGACCTCGGCACCATGGCGCAGTGCCACTTCCTGAACGATAGCCAAACCCAGACCGCTGCCCGGCTGGCCACTGCCGGGAATTCGGTGGAAGCGTTCGAACACCTGCTCCCGCTGGTCCGGTGGAATGCCCGGGCCGCTGTCTTCCACCTGAAACCAGGCCGAGTCGCCATAGCCCACACGTACCGTGATATGCCCGGCTTCCGGTGTGTAACGGATGGCATTGTCGAGCAGGTTGTCGATCAGATCCCGCAGACTGGCCTCGTTACCTTTGATGGGAAGCTGACGGCCAGCGCCTTCGAAGCCCAGGTCAATGTTTTTGCGCAGGGCCTCGGGCACCCAGTGGGCCGCTGTTTCCTGGGCCACCCGATGCAGATCAAGCAGTTCCATGGGGACGTTGAGGCGGGCTTCCGGCTCATTGCGCGCCAAAGTAAGGAGCTGGTTGACCAAATGGCTACAACGCTGGGCGCTGTCGCAAATGCGATCCAGTGATTCACGCACCGGCTCTGCCACCGGCTCCCGCTTGGCCAGCTCGGCCTGGGATTTGAGGCCGGCAAAGGGTGTGCGCAACTGGTGTGCGGCATCGGCCACAAAACGGCGTTGCGCATCCATCATGCCCTTCTGGCGTTCGATGAGTGCGTTCACCTCCTGAATCAAAGGCCGGACTTCACCCGGCGCCCGTGTTTCATCCAGGGCACGCAAATCGTTGCGTGGCCGTCCCGCCACTTCGCGACGCAGCCGTTCCAAGGGCTCGAAGCCGCGTTTCAGGCCGATCCAGACCGCCACACCGGCGATGACGATGAACATGAACTGGGGAATGACGATATTTCCCAGGATGCTGCGCCCCAGACTCAGGCGCGCGTCCACCGGTTCAGCTGCCTGGACCAGCACGGTTTCGCCGGTGGACAAAGTAACCTGGAGGGTGACCAGGCGCAGCTTCTGGCCTTGGAACTGGGTATCGCGCAATTGCGGGGCGGCCTGCTGATAGTCGGCGGGGCGTGGCGTTGGCAGGCGGCCACTGGCCGCGATCTTGTGGCCCCATTCGTCATGAAGGGAAAAGCGGAATTCCCCTTCGCTCTCTGGAAACAAGCGGTACAGGGCGGCCACGTCGCCATTGGGGTGGAGGGTATAGCGGCTGGCCAAGAGGCGCGCCCGTTCCATGAGAACCAGATCGTAGGGCTTGTTGGACAAGGTCACGGCAGCCATGTAGCCGGTCACCGTGGAGAACAGAAGCAACAGGAACAGGGGCGTGAACAGCCAGTTGACCAGCTGGTGGCGCAGGGAAAGGGTGTCGTCTTCTTGCATGGGCGTAGGAGGGAGGAGCGCACTATTGTCACTCCGAAGCCGCTCGAATCATCCCCCTTTCAAAGTGGGCAATACGAGCAGGGCGTTCAAGCCGATATCTTATCCACCGGTTACTGGTGGAAAAATTGCCACCTCATCCTGATCGCGCAAGGGAGCCTCCGGGCCGGCAATGTCCTGGTTGACCGCCATACGGAAGGCACGGCCTTCGCCCAGTTCCTCACTCCATGGACCACCGCGTGCACGCAGAGTGGCCAGGAGATCGGCCAGAGTCGGATGGAAAATATCCAGCACCAGCGTCTCCCGGTCCAGACCGAGTGTTTCCCGCAAGCGGGCGAAATAGAGAAGTCGGATTTTCATGGCGTCGGCTCCGTGGGGACGGCAAGGTTATCAGTTCACCGGACTCGATGACATGGACTCACATCGTTGTTCACGGATACACCCAGCGCAGGACGAAGCTGGCGATGGTTTCCAGGTCATCCAACGGAAAATAGGGCAGCCCGCCGGGAGGTTGTGCATCGGCCGCCACAGCAATGAAACGGGGGTCGCCCGGATGCAGCCAGGGCTTGCCGTTATCGGTCCGCCAGACCTCGATCTTGGGTAGGTCTGCATGCTTGTAACCTTCCACCAGAACCAGATCACAAGGAGAGAGACGGGCGACATGATCGGCGAGATCCGGCTCCGGCGTGCCACGCAGTTCGCCCACCTGCATCCAGCGATGGGGCGAGGTGAGCAGCACTTCCCGTGCGCCAGCTTGGCGATGACGCCAGGAATCCTTGCCTGGCTGATCCACTGTGAAATCGTGATGGCTCTGCTTGATGACGGATACGGTCAAGCCGGCCGCCGCCAAACGCGGCAGAAGGCGCTCGATGAGGGTGGTCTTGCCACTGCCGCTGTAACCGGCAATGCCGAGAACTTTCATACCGTTGCTTTCATGATTTCCCTGCTGCTTTCGTGGGCGAAGAATGTGTAATCATGTTGTATCTTGGGTTAAGGCGAAGTGCCGGACTTATGATCCAGATCAAGGCGGGGTCAGTTACCCTTGTCCAAGATCAACGTCAGCCCTTCACGCTTCTCAGACGAGGGACTACATTCTGCCGCGCATGATTACCTGACGGATACCCATGAACACCCTGGTAGATCGCTTTGGACGACGCATCGAATATCTCCGGCTTTCCGTAACGGATCGCTGCGACCTGCGTTGCGCCTATTGCATCCCGGAAGGCTTCAAGGATTTCGAGGAGCCCGACCACTGGCTCACCTTCGACGAGATCGAGCGGCTCATCCGCCTGTTCGCCGTCCTGGGCCTCAAGCGCCTGCGCCTCACCGGCGGCGAACCCCTGCTGCGCAAGAACATCACCGAGCTGTGCCGGCGCGTTGCCGCCATCCCCGGCATCGAAGATCTGTCCGTCTCCACCAACGCCACCCAGTTGGCCCGCATGGCCCACGACCTGCGCCAGGCGGGAGTCACCCGCCTAAACGTCAGCCTGGATTCCCTGCGCCCGGAAGGCGTGGAAAAGATCAACGGCCGCCCCGTGCTGCACAAGATCCTGGCCGGGCTGGATGCCGGCCGCGACGCCGGCTTCAACCCCATCAAGATCAACATGGTGGCGATGAAGGAGAACGCCGACGAGATCGACGACATCGTCGCCTACTGCATGGAAAAGGGCTTCGTGCTGCGGCTAATCGAGGTCATGCCCATGGGCGACACCGCCCGCAAGATGGGCTACGTGGACCTGCAACCGGTGAAAGCCCGGCTGCAACAGCGTTTCGGCCTCATCGACACGGTCATGCGTGGCGGAGGCCCGGCGCGCTACCTGGGTACCCCGGACGGCCGCTTCACGGTGGGTTTCATCACCCCCATCTCCCAGCACTTCTGTGAAACCTGCAACCGGGTCCGCCTCACCGTGGACGGCATCCTTCACCTTTGCCTGGGCCAGGAGGAACGCATGGACTTCCGCAGCCTCATGCGCGGCGGCGCCACGGACAAGGAAATCACCGAGGCCATCCGCCTGGCCATCGATCTCAAGCCGGAACGCCACGAGTTCGTGGAAGCCCCGCAAAAGCTGGTGCGCTTCATGAGTATGACCGGCGGCTGAACCGGGCAGGCGAACATCTAGGCGGGCCGGCTGCCTGTCCGGGTGTAAACCGTCCTGGGCCGCCGCCGCAACGCCCAAGCAGGAACCCCGCGCACGGACCCGGATTCGCCAACAGCACAGCGTCGATATTCGTACCCCGTGTGTCCTACCAGCGCATTTTCCATGCGCTGGCGCCTAAAGGTTTCTCTATCCAGACTAAATAACTCGGAAATATCCCGGAGGAGTCATTCCAACTAGTCTTCACGAAGCCTGTTCCAGGGCCTAACCGGGCGGATGATCCGGATTAATACACCAAATGCCCCACCCGATTGAGGCGTGAATGGGATTGGTTGGCAACGATGACTTGAGGAGAGCAGCCATGTTGGGTAAAAAACATAATCAGCCCTGCGCAAGTAATGTCCCTTCGGCGTTGGCCGGGCTGGCGATCGTGTCCCTATCAAATGGCAGTCAAAGCTATGGACTGTACCGGGTGAAACAGGTCGGCTCGAGGGGCATGGTGCTCGCCAAAGGCCCGATAGCTTTCCCGGTGGGCGCACACCTGGATGTCGAGGATTACAAGTATCTGACCCCGAATCCCACATCCTTCAGCCAGCGCGCCACCGTTGTGGCGTGTGGCGGCGAAGGCATCCGCCTGATCTGGTGACCCTCGGTGGGATGCCATATTCCGTGGAGTGGACCATCAACGGGCCAAGGATGGGCAGGTGGACCTCTCCAGTTTTTTACCGCACACCGGTGTCAAGCGCTCCCGTTCCCAGAGTTGGCGTGCCTGCACCCAGAATTCGGCCGGGCTGCCGATCTCAGCGTTGACACCCAAGCCAAGAAAGCGCGCCGCCCTGACCAAGGCGGGTAGGGGATCGATATCGTCAAGGGGGGCCGCCAAGGTCTGTTTGGAAAGCTTCTCTCCCGCCGCATCCAGCACCACCGGCAGATGCAGGTAAGCCGGCGTGGCATAGCCCAGGGCCTGTTGCAGCACGATCTGGCGCGGCGTCGAAGCGAGCAGGTCGGCGCCACGCACCACATGGGTGATACCCTGCTCGGCGTCGTCCACCACCACCGCCAACTGGTAGGTGAACATCTCGTCAGCCCGTTTCAGGACGAAATCGCCGCATTCCTTCGCCAGGTCGCAGGCCACCTGACCCTGCAAGATGTCCCGGAAAGTGACGCGATTGTTTGGCACAAGAAAACGCCGTGCTTCTCCGGCCCGGGTCGGGCGGCCCCGGCAGGTGCCAGGATAAACCGGCCCATCCACGCCAGGCAGAGCCATTTCCGCGATCAATTTGCGACTGCACGCACAGCCATAGACTCGCCCCGCCGACTCCAATTGTTCCAGGGCAGCCTGGTAAGTGTCTCCCCGCTCCCCCTGCCAAAGCAAAGGTCCGTCCCATTCGAAGCCATAGGCTTCCAATGTACGAAGGATGGAGTCCGCGGCGCCGTTCGCTACCCGTGGCGCATCCAGATCCTCGATGCGTACCAACCACTCCCCGCCATGTACACGAGCATCCAGACAGCTCCCCAGGGCAGCCACAAGGGAACCGAAGTGGAGCGGCCCGGAAGGCGTGGGTGCGAAGCGACCGCGATAGTGGGCCATGAATGGAAGTGGTGACGGGTTATAGGCGCTGCCTGATTCCAACATCGGGCCGGCTTTAAGAAATGGCCCCTACCTGCGCAATAAGTCTGCCATGGAGAGGGAATAATCACCTCGTCCGTCTTGGACAAGGGAGGAAACTTTCCAGCAGCGCCAAGGCCATCCGACCTTCGTCCCTACAGTCTCGGCGGGAACATGATCACGACCGGAACGGGCGCGATCTCGCGGCCGCAGCCCATTCACACCGTCGCGTGCCGCCTGGCTACAAGACATACCTTGCCAGATCTTCACTGGCCGCAAGCACCGCCAAACGGGTGTCCACATAGGCGGCATCGATCCTCAAGGTTTCGCCGCCGCGCTTGTCGGCATCGAAGGAGAGTTCGTCCAGCAGCCGTTCCATCACCGTGTAGAGCCGGCGCGCGCCGATGTTCTCGGTGCGCTCGTTCACGCTCCAGGCGATCTCGGCCAGGCGGCAGATGGCCTCGTCGCTGAACTCCAGCTTGACGCCCTCGGTTTCCATCAGGGCCTGGTACTGGCGGGTGAGACAGGCGTCGGTGCCGGTTAGGATGCGCTCGAAGTCGGCCACGGACAGGCTTTGCAGTTCCACCCGGATGGGGAAGCGGCCTTGCAGCTCAGGAATCAGGTCCGAAGGCTTGGACAGATGGAAGGCGCCGCTGGCGATGAACAGGATGTGGTCCGTCTTGACCATGCCGAACTTGGTGGTGACGGTGGCGCCTTCCACCAGGGGCAGCAGATCCCGCTGCACGCCCTGGCGCGAGACGTCCGGGCCGGCACCTCCATCGCCACCACCTCGGCCGGCGATCTTGTCGATCTCGTCGAGGAAGACGATGCCGTTGGATTCCACATTGCGCAGGGCGGCGAGCTTGATCTCCTCTTCGTTGACCATGCGCCCGGCCTCCTCGTCGGTGAGCTGCTTCATGGCCTCGGCGATCTTCAGCTTGCGCTTCTGGCTGCGCTTCTGTCCCAGGTTCTGGAACATGCCCTGAAGCTGGCTGGTGAGTTCCTCCATGCCGGGCGGAGCGAAGATTTCCATGGAGGCGGAAGGCGCGGCCATGTCCAGCTCGATCTCCTTGTCGTCCAGCTGGCCTTCCCGCAGCATCTTGCGGAATTTCTGGCGCGTGGCGGATTCCTCCGGTTTGGCCTCGGCCTGCCAGGTGTCCCGGGCGCCGGGCAGGAGGGCGTCGAGAATGCGCTCCTCGGTGGCTTCCTCGGCGCGCATGCGGACTTTCCGGGTGGCTTCCTCCCGCGCCTGCTTGACGGCTATCTCGGCCAGATCGCGGATGATGCTGTCCACGTCCTTGCCCACATAGCCCACC
>CAZEOR010000021.1:0-15873 GCA_964513695.1 uncultured Thiobacillus sp. | reverse complement strand
GCCCACCCTGCGCCGCATCGCCCAGGCCCAGGGTATCGCCTGATCAGCCCCCCCCTGACGCGAGCTAAAGTTCGCGAACTCCTGCATGATTTTGTGCGAGGGCAGAGCAAGCTTGCCCCCATGCACATCTAGTCCTGCCAGACGGCCTGTTCAGTCCACCACCACCTGCGTCGGCCCCGCCTCCAATTCCCCGATCACCCCGGCCCGCTCGAACCCGTGCCGGCGAAATACCCCCAGCACCTCCTCCACCGCTTCCGGCGCGCAGGCCACCAGCAGCCCGCCGCTGGTCTGGGGATCGGTGAGGATGGCCTGCTGCCAGTCAGCGCAGCCCTCGAACAATTCCACGCCGCCTCCGTAGCTGGCCCAGTTGCGTCCGCTGGCGCCGGTGACGAAGCCCGCCCGGGCCAGATCGGCGGCGCCCGGCAACACCGGCACCTCGGCGAAACGGATGCGGGCGGTCAAGCCCGAGCCCCGCGCCAGTTCCAGGCCGTGGCCCAGCAGGCCAAAGCCGGTCACGTCGGTCATCGCGTGCACGTCGTCGAGCTGGCCCAGTTCCGTGCCCGGCGTGTTGAGCTGGGTGGTGGAGGCGATCATGGCCCGGTAGCCTTCCTCCGGCAGTCGGTACTTCTTCAGCGCCGCCGAATAGATGCCCACCCCCAGGCCCTTGCCCAGGATCAACACGTCGCCGGCCTGACCGGCGTTGTTCTTCTTGATCTTGCGCGGGTCCACCACACCGATGGCCACCAGGCCGTAGATGGGTTCCTGGGAATCGATGGAGTGCCCCCCCGCAATGGGGATGCCCGCGTCACGGGCCGCCGCCTCGCCGCCGGACAGGATCGCACGGATGGTCTCGTGGGGCAGCTTGTCGATGGGCATGCCCACCAGGGCCAGGGCGAACAGGGGCCGGCCGCCCATGGCGTAGACATCGGAAATCGCGTTGGTCGCCGCGATACGCCCGAACTCGTAGGGGTCATCGACGATGGGCATGAAGAAATCCGTGGTGGCGACGATGGCCTGGGTTTCGTTCAACTTCCACACTGCCGCGTCGTCGCTGGACTCGATGCCCACCAGCAGGTCGGGAAAGCTGCTCATCAACCCCTTGGAGAAAGGCATGTCGGCCAGGATCTTCTCCAGCACGGCGGGCGCGATCTTGCAGCCGCAGCCGCCGCCGTGGGAGAGATGGGTGAGGCGGATGGGGGTGTTGAGGATGGGGTCGGACATGGGGATTACCGGGGGTGCGGATTTGGATAGAGGAATAACCGAGAGCGGGCGATCAAGACCGTTTCCGATCTCTCGCCAATAACAACAGGGCAAGGATAAGAATGATAGCTGGATAGTTGCCCATCTCAAGATATGGCGTCGATCCGGTCCGCCCCTGGGCTTGGCCGGCGAGGGTGCCGGTGGTGAAGGGGGGCAGTTCGGCCCGCACCCGGCCTTTATGGTCCAGGATAGCGGTGATGCCAGTGTTGTTGGCGCGCAGTTGCCAGCGGCCCGCCTCCAGGGAGCGCATGGCGCCGATCTGGAGGTGCTGCCGGGGGGCCAGGCTGGCGCCGAACCAGGCGTCGTTGCTGACGTTGACCAGGAGCGTGGATTCCCGGGCCGCGGCGATGCGTTCCTCGCCGAAGGCATCTTCGTAACAGACGTTGACGGCCAGCTTCTCGCCGCCGGCGGCCAGGGGGGGCTGGTCGGGCTCACCCTTGCTGAAGTCGCCCAGAGGGATGGACATCATGTCCACGGCCCAGCGGAAGCCGAAGGGGACGAACTCGCCGAAGGGGACCAGGTGGACCTTGCGGTAGAGGCTTTCGAGTGAAGCGCCCAGGGTCATGACACTGTTGTAGTAGCGCTCCGGGCCGCCATCCTCGGGGATGCCGAGCACCACGTCGCCGTTGCGGGCGCGGGCGTGGTCGCCCAACAGGGCCAGGTAGTCGCGCGGAACGGAAGAGCGGAACAGGGGCAAGGCGGTTTCCGGGAGGACGATGAGGCGGGATTCGCTGGCGAGCACGGCGCGGGCGTAGTGGCGCAGGGTGGCGTCCAGCTTTTCCGGGCGGAATTTCATGTCCTGGGGGATGTTGCCCTGGAGCAGGCTGACACTGACGGGGGCGGCGGTGGGGTGGGTCCAGTCCACGTGTTGCAGGATCGCGCCGGCGAGCCAGAGGGCGGACAGCAGGCCGGTGACCTTGGCCATTCGGCGCGGGTGCATCTCCCCACCCCGACCCTCCCCGTTCACGGGGAGGGAGACAACACCTCCCCCGCTGGCGGGGGAGGATGCGAGGGGGAGTGCCTTTGCATCAGGCTGGACCAACAATGTCAGACCACCCGCCGTCAGTGCGGCAAGCAGGCTGACGCCGTAGACGCCGAGAATCGGCGCGAAGCCCGCCAAGGGGCTGTCCGGGACCTGGGAGTAACCCAGGGCAAGCCAGGGAAAGCCGGTGAAGATCCAGCTCCGCACCCATTCCCCCAACACCCAGACGGCGGGCAGGGCCAGGGCACTTCGGCGCCAGCCGGGGGCGGTCAGGCTGGCGGCCAGGGCCAGGGCGAGGGCGGGAAAGAGAGCGACGAAGGCGCAGAACAGCAGGGTGGCGAGGGCGGCAATGGGAGCGGGCATGCCGCCGTAGACGGAAATGCTGACGTAGACCCAGGACACACCGGTCAGGAACAGGCCCAGGCTATAGGCCCAGCCCAGCAGGAAGGCGCGCATCGGCGCGGCGTTCCGGATCAGCCGGAACAGGCCGGCCAAACTGAGGATGGGCAGGAGGAACCAACCCAGGGGGGCGAAGCCGGGCACGGCCAAGGCGCCCAGGAGGGCGGCGGCAAGCCAGACGGGAAGGGGCGGAATTCGCATCGCGGTCGGGCTATCCCCCTCCCAACCTCCCCCGCTTGCAGGGGAGGGGCATGCCGCCGACAGGGAGAGGGATGGCGCTCAAGCCATGTTGAAGGCCACGAAGGCCAGTTCATCTCCGCCCTTGATGGCGGTGTCGAACTCGGCGAACTGCTTGTTGACGGTGATCTTCATGGTTTCACGCGGCTGCTCGAATACCAGGGTCCAGTTGTCGCCGCGCCGTGCCAGGTGGTTCATCAGATCCTTGATGGTCTTGATGGTGAGGGGCAGGAACATGATCTCGCTCTCTCGACCGAGCAGTTCCGCCAGATGGCCGAAGTAGAGGATGGTGATCTGTTGACTCATGGGTATGGCCTCGATTGAGAAAGTGGGCGGCATTTTACGCCGGCCGTCATGACGGCTCCCTTCCTTTCAAAAGGGAGGAGATACGGATTGGCTGAGGGGTCCGGCACGGGAATCGGGGATAATCCGTCTCATGCTTACCTCTTCCGCCAACGAACTCCTCGCCTCCCTCAATCCCGACCAGTTAACCGCCGTCACCGCCCCAGGTTCCGCCCTGGTGCTGGCCGGGGCCGGCTCGGGCAAGACACGGGTGCTCACCACCCGCATCGCCTGGCTGATCCAGACCGGCCAGGTCTCGCCCATGGGCCTCATGGCGGTCACCTTCACCAACAAGGCGGCGAAGGAAATGCTGACGCGCCTGACCGCCATGCTGCCCATCAACACCCGCGGCATGTGGGTGGGCACTTTCCACGGCCTGTGCAACCGGCTCCTGCGCACCCATCATCGGGAGGCAGGCCTGCCGCAACTATTCACCATCCTGGATTCCAGCGACCAGCTGTCGGCGGTGAAGCGCACCCTGCGGGCGCTCAACGTGGACACCGACAAGTACGACCCGCGCAAGGTGCAGAGCTTCATCAACCAGAACAAGGAGGCCGGCCTGCGCGCCGACAAGGTGGAGGCCTGGGATCCGTATACCAAGCGACTGACCGAATACTTCGCCGAATACGACGCCCAGTGCCAGCGGGAAGGCGCGGTGGATTTCGCCGAACTGCTGCTGCGCGCCTATGAGCTGCTCACAAAGAACGCCCTGCTGCGCGAGCATTACCAGCAACGCTTCCGCCACATCCTGGTGGATGAATTCCAGGACACCAGCCGCCTGCAATACCTCTGGCTCAAGCTCTTGCAAGGACCGGACAGCGCCCTCTTCGCCGTGGGCGACGACGACCAGTCCATCTACGCCTTCCGCGGCGCCAACGTGGGCAACATGGCCCTGTTCCTGGACGAGATGGCCATCGCCGCGCCCATCAAGCTGACGCGCAACTACCGTTCCATTTCCATCATCCTGGATGCCGCCAACGCGGTGATCGCCCACAACAAGGACCGCCTGGGCAAGGATTTGTGGACCGACGCGGGCCAGGGCGAGCAGATCCGCCACTTCCAGGCCAACGATGACGGCGAGGAAGCCCGCTTCGTGGTGGAGGAAATCCAGGCCCTCAAGCGCGAGGGCGACGCCTACGTGGACATGGCCGTGCTGTACCGCTCCAACGCCCAGTCGCGCAGCCTGGAACACGCTTTGTTTTCCGTTGGCATCCCCTACCGGGTCTACGGCGGCCTGCGCTTCTTCGAGCGGGCCGAGATCAAGCACGCCCTGGCCTACCTCCGTTTGGCCGCCAACCCGGAGGACGACAACGCCTTCCTGCGCGTGGTGAACTTCCCGGCCCGGGGCATCGGCGCCCGCACCCTGGAGGCGGTGGATGCCGAGGCCCGGGCCGGCGGCACCAGCCTGTGGGCGGCAGCCTGCAAGTCAGGCAAGAAATTCGCGGCCTTCGTGACCCTGGTGGAAGACCTGAGGAACGGCATCGCCGGCCTGCCCCTGGCGGAACAGGTGGATCACGTGGTGGCCCGATCCGGCCTGATGGAGCACTACAAGAACGAGAAGGACGGCGAGGACCGGGTCGAGAACCTGGGCGAACTGGCCAACGCGGCGGCGGCCTTTTCCGCTGACAGCGACGACCAGAGCCTGGAAGCCTTCCTCGGCCACGCCGCCCTGGAAGCCGGCGAGCACGAGGCCGCCCAGGGCCAGGACGCGGTGCAGTTGATGAGCGTCCACGCCGCCAAAGGCCTGGAGTTCCACACCGTGTTCATCACCGGCCTGGAGGAAGGCCTGTTCCCCCACGAGAACAGCCTCAACGAGAGCGGCGGCCTGGAGGAGGAGCGGCGCCTCATGTACGTGGCCATCACCCGGGCGCGGCGCCGGCTCTATCTCACCCACGCCCAGATGCGCATGCTGCACGGTCAGATGCGCTACGGCCTGGCCTCGCGCTTCCTGGAAGAAATCCCGGAAAGCCTGGTGCGTTCCCTCTCGATCCGGGTCGCCCGGCCACCAGTCGCCGCACGCGAGCCGGTCGCCCTTTACCATCCCCGCCCAGTCTCCCAGAGGGAGGCCAACCTGCCTTATAAGGTGGGAACCCGTGTCAGCCACCCGAAGTACGGGGAAGGCGTGGTGGCTGGCTATCAGGGCCAGGGGCCGGATACCGAGATCAAGGTAACCTTCCCCAAACTGGGAGAGAAAGTGTTCATTCTGGATTACGCCCGTTTGCAGGCAGCCTGAGTCATTCCCTCAAGCATTTTCCCCGACAAGCCGTTACTGGCCACGTGACCCTAATCTTGAACCTGGCATGAACCCACGCCATCGCCTGTTATTCGGTCTGGCCTTGTTGACGCCTATCTTGCTATCACTTTCAGGGTGCGGGAAGGAAACCTCGCCCCCCATGCCCGAATATTCCGCCAGCCCCGGGGACCGCGCGGTGAAAACCTACCGTTTCGGCGTGCATCTGGGGCATCACCCCCAGAAACTGGATCAGCTTTACTCTCCCTTGATGAGTTACCTGAATCGGCACATCGCCGGGGCCAGGTTCGAACTGGAAGGTTCCAGCAGTTTTCCCCATTTCGAGCAAAAGCTGCGGAGCCGACAATTGGATTTCGCCCTGCCCAACCCTTACCAGGCCACGCTGGCCATGGATTGGGGCTACCGCATCATCGCCCAGGCGGGCGACAGCGAGGATTTCAAAGGCATTTTCATCGTGCGCAAGGACAGCGCCATCCGCGTGCCCGCCGACCTGAAGGGCAAAACCGTGGCCTATCCGGCCCCCTCGGCCCTAGCGGCCGGCATGATGCCCCAGCTCTGGCTGGCCACCCAGGGCTTGAATGTACGCGGGGATATCGAAAACCGTTACGTAGGCTCCCAGGAATCCGCCATCCTCAACGCCTATCTGGGTGAAGCCGCCGTCGGCGCGACCTGGCCGCCGCCCTGGCGCGCATTCCAGAAAGCCCACCCCAAGGAGGCGTCCCAGTTGCGGGTGATCTGGGAAACCCCGTCCCTGATCAGCAATGCCGTCATGGCCCGGGCGGATTTGCCGGCTGAATTGGTGGAACAGGTCAGGAGCGTTTTGATTCATCTCCATGAAGATTCGCAAGGCCGGCGTGTGCTGGATGCCATGGAAACCGCCCATATCCACGCGGCCACAGACGCAAACTATCAGGTGGTGCGACATTTCATCGCCGATTACGAAACCCGAGTGGGGCCCCGGCCATGAGCCTGCGCCAGTTCCTGTTCGGCAGTTTGCGCCGCCAACTGGTGTTCGGTGTGGCGGCGGTGCACGCGGTCATGATGACCTTGTTCGTGTGGGATCTTTCCGTGCGTCAACAGATTTTCCTGCTGGCCCGTCAAGCCGAGCAGAGCCAGATACTGGCCCAGACCCTGGCGGTATCCGCCGCCACGGGCATGCTGGCCCGCGATAGCGCCGGCTTGCAGGAATTGGTTGAAGCCCAGGGAAATTATCCAGGCATCGTATTTGTCATGCTTCTGGACAACGCAGGCCGGGTGCTGGCCCACAGCCAGGCCGACAAACGCGGGCTGTATCTGTCTGATGCCAACAGCCATCGGCTGCTTGCCGCAAAACACATCATCGTTCTGGCTCGTGGTGCCGCCCTGGTGGATACCGCGGTTCCGGTGACCATGAACGACAAGCGCATCGGCTGGGCCCGGGTAGGGCTTTCCGCCGGAGAAACCCAGGCACGTCTGGATGCGGTGACACGAGACGGACTCCTCTATACCGGCGCTGCCATTCTGATCGGCGCATTGCTTGCCCTGTGGATGGGGCGACGCCTGACCCGCAAGCTCTATGTCATCCGCAATGCCGCCGAGGCCGTCCGCAGTGGCGATCATGGCGCGCGGGCGAAACTCTCTGGCGAAGACGAGGCGGCTGTGGTCGCCCTGGGGTTCAATGACATGCTGGATACCCTGGTGGCGCGAGAGAGTGATTTGAAAACCGCCCAGGAGCGTCTGGCGGCGAGCGAGGAGCGCCTCGACCTGGCTTTGCGCGGAGCCAATGATGGCATCTGGGACTGGAATATCGCCACCGGCCAAGTCTTTTTCTCGCCGCGCTGGAAAAGCATGCTGGGCTATGCCGAGTCTGAAATCAGTAGCAGTCTGGACGAGTGGGAGGTCCGCGTGCATCCCGACGAACTCGCCGCTGTATGGGCCGATATCCGCGCCCACCTGGACGGGAAGAGCGCCGCCTTCCAGCACGTTTACCGCATGCGCCACAAAGACGGCCATTGGCTCTGGATTCTGGACCGGGGCGCCTGTCATCGCGACGAGCGGGGCGAACCCATCCGTATGGTGGGTACCCATACCGACATCAGTGAACGCGTCGCTCTGGAGCGCGCCCTCCACGAGGAAAAGGAGCTGGCTCAGGTCACCTTGGCCTCCATCGGCGACGGGGTGCTCACCACCAACCATGAAGGCCACGTCACTTTTCTGAATCCGGTGGCGGAGCGCCTGACCGGGTGGGGTAACGAAGAGGCGCGAGGGCGCCTGATCAACGAGGTGATGACCCTGAAGAGCGAAGACACGGGTGAGCCGGCAGGAAATCCAGTGGACCGCTGCCGGGAGGAAGGTCGCGTAGTGGGTATGGCCAACCATACGATTCTCGTCAGCAGGGAAGGCGACGAACTAGCCATCGAGGATTCCGCCGCGCCCATCCGTGATCGGGATGGGAACCTTGCGGGCGTGGTCATGGTGTTCCACGACGTCACCGATAAACGGGCCATGACACGGGAAATGGCTTGGCAACTGGCCCACGATGCTCTGACCGGCCTATTCAACCGGCGCGAATTCGAACACCGCCTGCGCGAATTGATCAATCAGGCGGAAGTGTCCGGCTCGGACCAGGAACATGCCATGCTGTACCTGGATCTGGACCAGTTCAAGCTCGTCAACGACACCTGTGGTCATCTGGCCGGCGACGAACTGCTCAAACGACTTGCCCAGTTCATGCAGAGCCACGTGCGTAACGACGACGTACTGGCCCGTCTGGGTGGGGATGAATTCGGGCTCCTGCTTCGCGGTTGTCCATTGGTAAAAGCTCAGGAAATCGCCGAGAAGTTACGCAGTCTGGTGCGGGACTTCCGTTTTGTCTGGGGCGAAAGGGAATTCGAGATTGGAGTATCCATCGGACTGGCCCCGATTCACGGCACCGGCCAGACCCTGGTGGATGTCATGGCCGACGCGGACATGGCCTGCTACGCGGCCAAGGAGAAAGGGCGCAACCGAATCCACACGCACCATCCGGACGACGAGGATCTCAACCGGCGCCGTGAGGAACTGCACGCGGCCAGCCGCATCCGCACCGCCCTGGCGGCAAACCGGTTCCAGCTCCATGCCCAGGAGATCCGCCCCTTGCATGGGGTTCGCACCAGTCATTTCGAAGTGTTGCTGCGCATGATCGACGAGGAAGGTCGATTGTTGCCGCCCGCCATGTTCATCCCCGCGGCTGAGCGTTATGGCCTGATGGGCGAGGTGGATCGATGGGTGGTCAGGGAAAGCTTTCGATATCTGGGCGAAATTCCTGGCATCGAACTCGCCATCAACCTGTCTGGACTCTCGTTCCAGGACGATGGTTTCATGGCTTTCGTGCATCGGGAAATACGAGCCCAGGCCGTCGACCCCAAGCGGGTCTGTTTCGAGATCACGGAAACAGCCGCCATCTCCAATCTTGGCCGCGCCCTGACCTTCATGCGGGATATGAAAGCCGAGGGCTTCCGCTTCGCCCTGGATGATTTCGGCGCCGGCATGTCCTCATTCACGTATCTGAAGAATCTGCCGGTGGATTACCTCAAGATCGATGGCGCCTTCGTGCGCGACATCGTCACCGATCCCATCGATCGCGCCTTCGTGGAAGCCATCAACCGCATCGGCCAGGTCATGGGCATGGAAACCATCGCCGAGTTCGTGGAGAACGAGGCCATCCTGAGGGAGCTCGCCGCCATCGGTGTGAATTATGCCCAGGGCTACGGCATCGCCCGCCCCGTGCCACTGGAAAGCCTGAGGGGATGAGAATCTGGTGGCCGGTCCGGCCGGCCTGATTATTTGCGCCAGAACGCCGGCGTCAGCACCACCAGCAGGGTGAACAACTCAAGTCGGCCAAGAAGCATGGCGAAGGTGCACACCCAGGTCTGGAAATCCGTCAGGGGCGAGTAATTGCCAGCGGGGCCGACCACATTGAGACCGGGTCCGGCGTTGTTGATGCAAGCAATGATGGCGGAGATGGAGGAAACCAGATCCAGACCGCTGGCCATTAACACCAAGGTCAGGAACACCACCAGGGTGCAGTAGACCAACACGAAGGTCGGCACCGCAACACGATCCGGTTCTCCAGTACCTGTCCACCCAGGCGCACGGGAAGCACGGCGGCTGGATGTATTTGCTTGGCCATTTCCCGAAAAGCTTGATTGAAGGTGACGATGGTACGGACCATCTTGATGCCTCCACCAGTGGAGCCGGAACTCACCGAGACGCAGGAGAGATAGAGCATCCAGAACGTGGCGAAAGCCGGCCAGGCGTTGAAATCCGTGTTGGCGAAGCCACAGTCTGTGGCCATGGAAACCAGATTGAAGCTGACAAAGCGTAGGCTCACCCAGAAATCCTGATACACCCCGAACAACCAGAGATACCAGGCAATGCCCATGCAACTGCCCAATACCAGCAGCAAAAACACCTTGGCCTCGATGTCATCCAGATAAACCCGCAACGACTTGCCGTGCCAGGCCAGGTAGTGGGTGGTGAAGTTCATGCCGGCAATCAACATGAAGATGATCAGCACATACTCCACGGCAGGCGAGTTGAAGTAGCCGACGCTGGCGTCATGGGTGGAGAAGCCACCCAAACCCATGGCCGCGAATGCATGGCAGGTTGCCTCGAACCAGTCCAGCCCCACGGCCATGAGCGAACCGATGCAGGCCAGGGTGATCACCACGTAAACGATGTACAGGTTTTTCGCTGTTTCCGTGATGCGCGGCGTCAGCTTGGCATCCTTCATCGGCCCCGGTGTTTCGGCCTTGAACAACTGCATGCCGCCAACTCCCAACAGGGGAAAGATCGCCACGGCCAGGACGAGAATTCCCATGCCCCCCATCCAGTTGAGCTGATGCCGCCACAGATTGATGGACTTGGGCAGGTTGTCCAGCCCGGTCAGCACCGTGGCGCCGGTCGTGGTGATGCCCGACACGGTTTCGAAATAGGCGTCGGTAAAAGACAGGTTGGGCAGATGGAACAACAGAGGCAAGGTGGCGAAAGCCGGCAGGACCGCCCAAACCAGGGTCGCCAGCAGATAGCCGTCGCGGATCGCCAGCTCCCGTTTGATATGGCGCGTGGCTATCCATAGGAACAGCCCGCAGGCGAAGGTGATGGCGATGGATTCATCATAGATCCACAGCGCGCCATCGTGGGTGAGCCAGGCCACGGCCAGCGGCATCAGCATGGTGAAGGAGAACAGCATCAGCATCAGACCCAGGGTGCTGATGACGGGGGCGAGCTTGCGCATGGGGGCAGCCGTCGTTGAATGGATCAGAAAAAACCGATACCGACCTGGAGCAGCTTTTCCACCTTGGGGATAAAGCGCTTGTTGGGAATGAACACAATGAGGTGATCTTCGGTCTGGATCAGCGTGTCATGATGGGGAACGATGACCTCCTCGCCGCGCAGGATAGCTCCGATTGAAACACCTTCCGGCATTTCGATCTGCTCGATGCGCCGCCCCACCAGCTTGGAGGACTTGGCGTCACCGTGCACCACGGCTTCCATGGCCTCCGCCGCACCCCTGCGCAGGGAATGCACCACCGCCATGTCACCGCGTCGAATGTGGGTCAGAAGCGGACCGATGGTGGCCTGTGCCGGCGAGAGGGCGATGTCGATCTCGCCACCCTGCAACAGATCCACATAGGTGGAGCGATTGATCAGTGCGATGACTTTCTTGGCACCCAGTCGCTTGGCCAGCAGACAGGACATGATGTTGTCCTCGTCGTCATTGGTGAGGGCGCAGAACACGTCCACCTCATCGATATTTTCCTGCACCAGCAAGTCTTCGTCAGTAGCGTTGCCGGTAAGCACCAAGGTACGCGGTAACGTCTCGGCCAGCAGCGCCGTGCTCTTCTTGTTGTGATCGATCAGCTTGACGTGGTAATCCAGCTCCAGGCTCAAAGCCAGCCGGCGCCCGATATTGCCACCACCGGCGATCATCACCCGGCGCACGCTATGGTCGGTGCGGCGAATTTCCTTCATGACCGCCCGGATGTTGTGGGTGGCAGCCAGAAAGAAAACCTCATCTCCATCCTGGATGATGGTGTCTCCCTGCGGCACGATGGCGCGGTCCTGGCGGTAGATCGCGGCAACGCGCGCGTCCATCTGCCCTTGGAGGCCGGGATGTTCCCGGAACATGAGATGCAAGTGCTCGCGCAAATGCTTGAGGGCATGGCCCACCATGAATCCTCCCTGTGCTTTCACCGCCACCAAGCGAATACGGCCACCGGCAAAATCCACCACTTGCAGGGCCTCCGGGTAATCGATGAGCTTGCGCAGGTAATCGGTGATCTCCTGCTCCGGCGCGATGACGTGGTCAACACCGAAGTGGTCCGCATCGAATAGTTGTGGATGCTTCATGTAGTCGATGGCGCGGATGCGGGCGATCTTGGTGGGGATGTTGAACAGGGTGCCGGCCAGCTTGCAGGCGACGATGTTGGTTTCATCGTTGAGGGTGACAGCCACCAGCATGTCGGCGTCGTCGGCACCGGCCGCTTTGAGGATGGAGGGATGGGAAGCCTGGCCGCAGATGGTGCGCAGGTCGAAGCGGTCCTGCAAGGCGGCGAGTTTTTCCGCATCCAGGTCCACCACGGTAAGGTCGTTGCCTTCCCGCACCAGATGCTCGGCCAGATTGGAGCCCACCTGGCCGGCGCCGAGGATGATGATCTTCATGGGTGTTGGACATGGGGTGTGGGGCGAGGGGCGCCAATGGTATTACCACCGTCACGGTGAGGCTATGGGCCTTGCCATTTCCCGAGCGGGTATTTACACAATCTTAATGCCCTCCCTCGCTGGTCTTAGCATCGTTTTTATACCGCCTGGCCTAGAGTCCACAGCGTCATCCCTCATGGAGATACAGGCATGGATCTGCTCTTTATCGCTATGGCCGTCGGTTTCTTCGCCGTCTCGGCCATCCTCGTAAGTCTCTTCGAAAAACTCAGGGGGCGTTGATGACCATACTTCACCTTGTCGCCCTCGTCGCCACCGTGGGCGTATTCGCCTACCTGGTGGCCGTCCTGTTCTTTCCGGAGCGCTTCTCATGACCGGCAACGGCTATTTTCAACTCGCCCTCTATCTGGCCGTCCTGCTCGGATTGGCCTGGCCTCTGGGCCTTTACATGGCCCGGGTCTACAAGGATGAATTGCCCGGCTTCGTCCGCTGGCTCAGGCCGCTGGAAAACGGCCTCTACCGCCTGTGCGGCGTCAAGCCGGGCGACGACATGCCCTGGACCCGCTATGCCTTCGCCATGTTGGCCTTCAACCTGCTGGGTTTCTTGGCGGTTTACGCCTTGCAGCGTTTCCAGGTCTGGCTGCCGCTCAACCCCGAGGGTCTGGGCAACACCAGCGCCGATCTCGCCTTCAACACGGCGGTGAGCTTCGCCACCAACACCAACTGGCAAAGCTACGGCGGCGAGACCACCCTGAGCTACCTGACCCAGATGCTGGGCCTGACGGTGCAGAACTTCGTTTCCGCCGCTTCCGGCATGGCCGTGGTGGTGGCCCTCATGCGCGGCTTCACCCGCAAGGAGGCGAGCGGCGTGGGCAACTTCTGGATGGACATGGTGCGTTCCACCCTCTATGTGCTGCTGCCCCTGTCCCTGATCCTGTCCCTGGCCCTGGTCAGCCAGGGCGTGGTGCAGACCTTCTCCCCTTATGCCAAGGCCGAGCTGGTCCAGCCCTATGAATACGAGCAGGCGAAGAACGGGCCGGACAGCAAGCCTGTACTGGACGCCCAGGGCCAGCCGATCATGGAGAAGGCCACCGCCACCGAGCAGACCATCGCCGTCGGCCCGGCCGCCTCCCAGATCGCCATCAAGCAACTCGGCACCAACGGCGGCGGCTTCTTCAACGTCAACTCCGCCCACCCGCTGGAGAACCCGACGCCCCTGTCCAACTTCCTGGAAGTTCTGGCCATTCTCCTCATCCCGGCCGCCCTGTGTTTCACCTTCGGCCGCCATGTCGGCGACATGCGCCAGGGCGGCGCCATCCTGGCCGCCATGACGGTGGTGTTCACGGCCCTGTTGGCGGTCTGCGTCCTGGCCGAGCAAGCCGGCAACCCGCTGTTCGACAAGCTGGGCCTGGCCACCCAGGCCTCGGAATTGCAGGCCGGCGGCAACATGGAAGGCAAGGAAACCCGTTTCGGCATCGCCAACTCCGCCCTCTGGGCCACCGCCACCACCGCCGCCTCCAACGGCTCGGTGAACGCCATGCACGATTCCTTCACGCCCCTCGGCGGCCTGGTGCCCATGTGGCTGATGCAACTCGGTGAAGTCATCTTCGGCGGCGTCGGCTCGGGCCTGTACGGCATGATCGTTTTCGCCCTCATCGGCGTGTTCGTCGCCGGCCTGATGATCGGCCGCACCCCCGAGTACCTGGGCAAGAAGATCGAGGCCTTCGAGGTGAAGATGGCCGCCGTCGCCATCCTGGTGCCACCCCTGGCGGTGTTGCTGGGCACTGCCCTGGCGGTGGGACTGGACGCGGGCCGCGCCGGCATCTTCAACCCGGGCGCCCATGGCTTCTCGGAAGTGCTCTACGCACTGTCCTCGGCGGGCAACAACAACGGCAGCGCCTTCGGCGGGCTCTCGGCCAACACGCACTTCTACAACACGCTGTTGGGCTTTGCCATGTTGCTGGCCCGCTACGGCGTGATGATCCCGGTGCTGGCCATCGCCGGCGCCCTGGCCGCCAAGAAGATCGTGCCGGCCTCGGCGGGCACCCTGCCCACCCATACCCCCCTGTTCGTGCTCCTGCTGATCGGCACCGTCATCGTCGTCGGCGCCCTGACCTTCGTGCCGGCCCTGGCGCTGGGACCGGTGGTCGAGCATCTGCAAATGATCGGCGTGAAATAAGGAAGAAGTGGACAGCCCCCTTGCTCACTGCGTTCGCTTCCCCCCAAGGGGGAGCTAGGCCTCCTTCGGGACGGCCCTTCAGGAGACCTTTATGCACAAGACACAAACCCTCTATGACACCGCCCTGCTCAAGACGGCGGCCTGGGACTCGGTAAAGCGCCTGTCGCCCCGCCACCAGATCAAGAATCCGGTGATGTTCGTGGTCTGGCTGGGCAGCCTTCTGACTACCGGTCTGTTCGTCCAGGCCTTGGCGGGCCAGGGCGAGGCGCCGGCGGGGTTCATCCTCGCCATCACCCTCTGGCTCTGGTTCACCGTGCTGTTCGCCAACTTTGCCGAGGCGGTGGCGGAAGGGCGCGGCAAGGCCCAGGCGGCGGCGCTGAAGGGCATGCGCCGGACCGTCCTGGCCAAGAAACTGATGGAACCCCGTCACGACGCCGCCACCCACGTGGTCAACTCGGAAGACCTGCGCAAGGGCGATGTTGTGCTGGTCACCGCTGGCGACACCCTCCCCGGCGACGGCGAAGTGATCGAGGGCGTGGCCTCGGTGGACGAATCGGCCATCACCGGCGAATCCGCGCCGGTGATCCGCGAGGCGGGCGGCGACTTTTCCGCCGTCACTGGCGGCACCCGGGTGCTGTCCGACTGGCTGGTGGTGCGCATCACCGTCAACCCGGGCGAGACCTTCCTCGACCGCATGATCGCCATGGTGGAAGGCGCCAAGCGCCAGAAGACCCCAAACGAGATCGCCCTGACCATCCTGCTGGTGGCCCTGACCCTGGTTTTCCTGCTGGCCACCGCTACCCTGCTGCCGTTCTCGCTGTTCAGCGTGCAGAGCGCCGGCGCGGGAGCACCAGTCAGCGTGACAGTACTGGTCGCCCTGCTGGTCTGCCTGATCCCCACCACCATCGGCGGCCTGCTCTCCGCCATCGGCGTGGCCGGCATGGGCCGCATGATGGCCAAGAACGTCATCGCCACCTCCGGCCGCGCCGTGGAAGCCGCCGGCGACGTGGACGTGCTGCTGTTGGACAAGACCGGCACCATCACCCTGGGCAACCGCCAGGCCAGCCGCTTCATCCCGGCGCGCGGCGTGAGCGAGGAGCAGCTGGCCGATGCGGCGCAGCTCGCGTCGCTGGCCGACGAGACGCCCGAGGGCCGCAGCATCGTGGTGCTGGCCAAGCAGCAGTTCAAGCTGCGCGAGCGCGATGTGGAAAAGCTGGGCGCGCAGTTCGTGCACTTCACGGCGCAAACGCGCATGAGTGGGGTTGATCTGGGCGATGGTCGCAGCATCCGCAAGGGCGCCGCCGAGGCCGTGCGCCGCCACGTCGAGGCGCTGGGCGGTCAGTTTCCGGCCGAACTACAGCAGGCGGTGGAAGAAGTTTCTCGCCGCGGCAGCACGCCGCTGGTGGTGGCCGACGGCAGCCACGCGCTGGGCGTGGTCGAGCTCAAGGACATCGTCAAGGGCGGCATCAAGGAGCGCTTTGCCGAGCTGCGCCGCATGGGCATCAAGACCGTGATGATCACCGGCGACAACCGCCTCACCGC
>CAZEOR010000020.1:12624-16624 GCA_964513695.1 uncultured Thiobacillus sp. | reverse complement strand
TTCACCATCGGTGGCACCACCTTCTCGGGTATTGCCAACGCTACCGACGGTACTGCCGGTGATGCTTTGTGGGGTGCGCTGGGTATCGGCCCTGAGGGCTACGCCTACACTCGTGACGATCTGACCGTTTCCGGTAACGATTCGAACTTCGCTTCCAAGACTTATCTGGCTGTGGATGTGGTCACTACCGGCCCCACCTACAACCTGAACACTCTGAAGCCCGTGAACGATACCAGCGAATCGCAGCTTGGTGGCGCGACTGCCAGCGGATCCTTGCTGTGCAGCCCCGCTGACCTTACCAACCCGCTGGTTCTGTGCAATGACATCGTGGGTAACGCCGACGTCAAGAAGAATGACTTCTTCGCAACGGGTGATTCTCCCTGGTATTACGAAGTGAACGATCCTCTCTATCTGCACCAGATCCCCGAGCCGGGCACCATCGCTCTGCTGGGTATGGGCCTGATCGGTCTGGCTGGTCTGCGTCGCCGCGCTGCTTAATTCATCAAGCAACTCGTGAAAGGCAACCCTTCGGGGTTGCCTTTTTTATTGCCCTGGTCGTATCACGGATATCCTGGCTTCGTGATGGACCACGCTGTGCCATGGTCCCACTTCACATGTTCAATGGCTGGGCGGACTTCTTTGACGTTCCACGATATGGCATGGTTATTGATTTTCTGCCAAGGCGAAGTAGAACTATCTCAGGCTGCGCGCTCCGCGCAATGGTGGTCGCATGAAGAGGATTGCATAGGCTTGCCAGGGGTAAATCACCGATGACCGGATGGTTAGACGACTGATTCAGTGTCAGGATGCTTTCCCAAGCCACCCTGATGCAGCCATATCGTGCCGGCCACAATCAAACTGATCGCAAATAATCGGTAGAGGGTGACCGTTTCTGCGAATACCAGGATGCCTCCGGCGACTACGACACCATTCACCACGGCTAACTGCACTGGAACGACAACTGCGGCGCGCCCCCTCTGGAATGCCATTTGCAGGAGGTATAGACCCAGAACGTTAGCCGCAACCATGAATGGCAAGATTGGGTTGAGCAGGAATGCGGCTGATTCAAGCGACTCATTGTGCAGGGCCAGATAGGCCGTCATCAATTCCGTAAGCAAGGCGCCAGTGCCAAATCCGAACCCGACCGCAATAGCAAATGGCACTTCAGGCCGCTTCCCGCGCAAACCCACGGCGAATAAAACACCCCCCAGTACGGACACAAACAGGAGAAGCAAAACCAGTCTGACCCAGTCGATATCAATTGGGGTGGTTTCCTGTGCCTCCAGCGCCAGTGAAAGCGCACCGGCGACAGTCAGCGCGAGGCCGGTCCACTCCATCCGATTCAATCTTTCATGAAGAAAAACCACAGCCAGAAGTACCAAGAATAAATCACCCACCGACATCAGAGGTTGAACAATGCTGATTTCTCCCATGTCCGAGGCCTTGATAAAGAACAGCCATCCCACGATGGTGAATAGCAAGCCAAGCATCCATTTCCAGTTGGCCAAAAACCCGCGTACCGCAACGCCGGTAGAAACCTCCCCCAGTTTTGGCAGCGAATCAGCGGAAAGTTTCCAGAGGAAATATCCTGACTGGATGGCCAAGGTGGCGACAAGTGTAATCAGTACGACCAGCATGGTATGTCTCCGCAAATTTGTGGACTTCAAAGCAATTCGGCTCCGTCAGCATTGCTGACGGAGCCGAATGTGGTTGGTTGGGAATCAAGTACCTACTTGATCTTGCCTAGTAAAGCGGTTGCTTCGGCTTGTTCCGGGAATGGCGTTTTGCTTTTTAGCAGTTGTTCCAGAAGCTGCCTGGCTTTTGCATTGTCGCCGGAACGAGAGTAAGCGGCAGCGAGATGGTAGTGAATGCCTGGGCTGGCATCCTTCTTCGAAGTGGCTTGTTCGAGTATGGCGATACCTTTGGACAGCTGTTTTTGTTCTACAAGAATCCACCCTAATGTATCCAGTGCGTTGGAGCTGCTGGGGTGAAGCTTGACAGCAAGTTCGGCAGTTGCCTGTGCTCTTGAGTCCCCCATCTTTGAATAGACCCAGGCAAGATCATTTGTCACAAAGGGGTTATTGGGTGAAAGCGCGAGGACGTTTTCATATATTCGAGCGGCTTCCTGATAGACTCCGCGTGCCGCCAGGGTCGCGGCCAGATATTGGCGCACAATGGTGTCCTTGGTGTTGATCTGCAGCCAAGCCTGAACTTTTTTATCCGCACCCGCAGCGTCGCCAGCTTTGATCTGCGCACTGTGCAGCCGCATCAGACTATCTGCGGATTTATCCATCGAATAAGCTTTTTCATATAGCGGTACTGCATCTCGCACCTTGCCTTGGTGGATGAGCAGGTCGCCTTCAAGAATAAATCCGGCTGTAGATTTCGGTGCGGCTTTTTGCAAACGGCGCGCCACCTGACTGGCCTCAGTAGCTCGGCCTTGGGACAGCTCCAGCATGGCGAGTGCTTCGGCAGCATTGAAAGAGTTGGGCAGTAATTCAAAAGCTTTAGTGAGAGATTGCCGCGCCGCGGGCCATTGCTTGGTTTCCGCTTGGAGAGTTCCCAATGTGTAATACCCATTGGGAACTTTTGGTGATTTGGCAATGAGTTTTGTGAAGGTGGCTATAGCGTTTTCTTTTTCTCCTGCGGCTATTTGAGCTTTTCCAAGCATGGCAAGGGCTGAAATGGAGTCAGGGAACACAGACAGCGCGTCGCGTGCTGCGGTAAGCGCGCCCTGTGGGTTTTTTATACGAATGTAATGTTCCGCAAGCATAAGGCGACTACTTGGTGTTTTATCCAGGCTACTGGCTTTTTTCAGCCAGCCCTCGTAGTCCTTGTCCTTCTGCTGTATTTCTGCAAGTCTCGCCAATGCGATCATTGCTTCGACGTTGTTTTTATCCTTTTCCAGTACGGCTTCGAAGCGCTGTTGCGCAGCGCCATAGTTCTTGGACTGCAATATGTCGAGGCGAGCCAGTCCTGATGCGGCAGGGAAGTATCCAGGTTTAAGAACGAGGGCTTTCTCGAAGCTCGCCCGCGCAGAGGCATAATCTTTCTTGCCAATAAAAGCGAGCCCGCGCTGGTTCTGGGCTTCAGGATCGTTCGGTAGCTTCTTCTCCATGGCTGCTATTGTTTTCAACGCTTGGTCGAATTCCTTGCGCTGCATGTAATAGCCCACCAACATTGAATCGGCACGGGTGGAATTGGGTTCAAGTTGGGATGCGGTGGCCATTTCGGCCAAGGCTCTGGAGTTGTCGCCCGCAGCGAAATGGCTCATGGCGAGCAAGGTACGTGCAGGTCCGGTTTTTGGATCGAGGGCTGTAGCTCTTTTCAGGATGTCGACCGCTTTTGAGTACTTTCCTTGAGCCAGGTAGGCCTCGCCCGCCTGAGCCATGGCAACGCTATCCGGTTTATCTCCACTGATGAGCGGTTTTAGCGTTTCCAGCGCTTGGTCTGGCAAACCTTGTCGTGTTTGCGCAGAGGCTAGAAGGCGACGCGCTTGGGCGCTGTCAGGGTATTGAGCGAGATAACGTCCAAGATCTTTGGCTGCCTGTTCCAGCTTGTTGAGATGAAGTGCATTGGCGCCACTCAGGAACACGGCGGGCATATTCTTTGGGTTGAGTTTTAGGAACTCGGTGAGCGTTTCGGTTGATTTGGCGTGTTTGCCTTGTTTGAACTCAACCAACGCCTGCATGTAAATCAAGTTGGGAGTGTTCGCAATCCTGCGACCCTCCAGAATGACTTTTTGTGCATCGTCGAGACGGTTCTCAGAAACAAAAAGACTGACCAGTTTTGAACGCGTGGACAACTCAAGCGGATCCTTCGCTATCGAAGCTCTGTAGCTCTCCACCGCTTTCTCGGTTTGACCACGCAACCGAAGGACATCGGCCAAGAGACTGAGAGTGGTCGGATCATCCTTGTCTTTAGCCAAGGCCGTGCGCAACAGGTTCTCCGCCAGCGGAAAATCCTTTTCTCGCATAACGGCACAACGAGCAGTGGTCTG
>CAZEOR010000020.1:0-12614 GCA_964513695.1 uncultured Thiobacillus sp. | reverse complement strand
GGCGGCAAGAACCGTCTCGGGTTGTAGGTCATGGGCAGCCTTGGAGCGCGCACAGGATTCCTCGATTTTCCCGAGCATCAATAAAGCACGCGATTGCATATCGAGCAGCCGCTGTCGATTGGTGAGCGATTCCTTGTTTTCCGGGGTGGCGGCTTTGATCGCATCATCCGCGCGACCCTGCATGAGGAGGGCACGGGACATGTCCACTTTGATGGATTCGGCAGCAACTCCGGAGTCCCTGGCTTTTTTGAGCTCAACCTCGGCTAGATAGGGGTTTCCGATGGCTAATGACATTTCCGCCATGAGGAGATGTACTTGAGCACTCTTTGGATCCTGCTGAAGCGCTGCACGGAGCTCAATCTGAGCTTCCTTCACTTTCCCTTGCGCGCTGAAATCCTTGGCGCGCTGAACGTGCTCTTCTGCGGTGTAGTCGGATTTGGAACAACCACCAAACAGCAATACTGCGCATATTGCGAGACCGGTTATGGTCAAGGTGGATTTGATGGGCAAATGGGTTGAACTCTGAATCATGCTACCTCCAGGTTATCGCAGACTATCCAATAGTTTCTTTGCTTCGTTTTCCTGCCGGAATGCCAGTCCGCTTGCAAAAAGGCGTTCCAATTCTTGCTTTGCGCGGACACGATCGCCACTTTTCGCCAAGGCAGCGGCAAGGTGCCAATGTATTTCGGGGGAATCGGGGGCTTTTGAGAGGGCTTTTTTCAGGATTTCCAGGCCTCGTTGGTTTTGACCGGCATTAACAAGTAACCAGCCAAGCGTGTCCATCGTTGCCGGATTGTCCGGGCTCAGTCTAAAGGCTTGCTCCGCAGTGGTTAGCGCCGCAGGATTCCTCAGTTCACCTTGAAGCCAGGCAAGATTATTAAGGGCGGCCAGATCCTTTGGATTACTTCGCGCCAGGTAGCCGTAATGCTCTTCAGCCTCCTTGAGACGGTTGCTGTTGAGAAGTGCTACGGCGAGCTGGTGATGGACTAGCGTGTCATTCGGGTGTGATAGGAGCCATTGCCGTAACGCTTTTTCAGCTTCCTCGGGTTGGCCCGCTGCCGAGAAGGCATTGAAGGCACGGACCAAAGGCTGACTTTGTCCAAGCATTTGTGCGGATTTGACATAGAGTTTTGCTGAGTCGGTGAATTTCTTACCCGAGTACAAAATATCCGCCTCAACCAAATACCCTGCGGCCTTCTTCGGCAATTTCGCTTGCACGGCACGTGCGATCTTGATGCCCTCATCCAGGCGACCTTCCTGACTGAGCAAGAGGGCTTTGTTCAAGCTGGCTTCAATGAAATCAGGCTGCAGGGCGAGAGCCTTGTCCAGCGATTTCATTGCGCCGGCTCTATCCTTGGCGCCGCTCTGGACCTGGGCAAGCCGGAAATGGGCATTTGGATTGTTCGGGTTTGCTTCAGCCCAGTGGGCGAATGTGGCCAATGCTTTTGCATTGTCGCCAAGGGCGACCTGAGAAATCCCGATCAACTCTTCAAATTCTTGCCGACCGGTGGCATCAAGTCCTTCGCGAGCCTCGGATAGCGCTTTGCCTGCATCTTTCTTCCCAAGCCAGTAGCGAGCAAGCAAATGACGAGGAGCGGGATTCTTAGGATCAGCTTGTTTTGCTTGTTCTAGGTTTTTTCTAACGCTGTTCTCATCCTTTTGCATTGCGGCAATGTTTGCTAGAGCAACCCAAGCATTGCTCTCCTTGGGAGAATGCTGCAACAGCTGCTCAAAACGAGCTTGAGCTGATTTCAGATCTTTCCCTTGGATATCAAGTCGGGCCAAATTCGCCGCAGCTGGATATGAACCGGGGTCGATTTGCAAAGCTTTGCCGAAACTGGCTCGCGCCTGACCGATGTCTCCACGTGCCACATGAATGGTTCCTCGCAGATTCTGCGCCAGGGCGGAATTCGGGAGTTCCTTTTCCAAATTGTCGACGGCTTTGAATGCTTCGTTGAATTGTTTGGCTTTGATGTGTGTCAGTACGAGAAGGGTTTCGGGTTTTGTCGTCGATGTGTCCAGCACAGCAGCCTTGTTGAGCGCTTCAATCGCGCCGACAGTATCCCCTGTTCCCATGCGGCTGGAGGCAAGTTCCATGAACAGCCTTGGATTGCCTGGGGCAAGATCGGTCGCCTTTTTCAGGTGCTTGCTTGCTTCAGAGAAGTGGCCTTGACGAAGTGCGACCTCGCCTTCCAAAGACGACATCATGGGGTCGTCACCAGTGTTCTTGAGCGATGTCAGGATCTCTTCGGCTTGCTTGGCTTGCCCCATTTCCATGAGCGTTGCCGCCATCAGTTTTCGAGCTAGAGCATTATCCGGCATCGCCTCCAAGACTCGATTGAGATTGACTTTAGCCTCTTCACGATTGCCCAAACTCAAATTGACAACAGCGGAAAGTAAGTTTGCGGGTGGGTAATTGGGGGCAGTACGCAACACGCTCTGAAGTTTGTTTTTTGCCTCGGCGTGTTTGCCTTGCCGGTAGTCAATCAATGCATCCATATAACGCCCCATCAGATTGTCGGGAGCGTATTTCGAGAGTTCCTTGAGTGTGGTCCCAGCCACTGTCAGTGAGCCGGATTCCAATTGAATTTGGGCACTTGCCAAGCGGGCGTGAATATTCTGGGGTTCCAATGTGAGCGATTTGGCATAGCTCGATAATGCCTCGTCTTTACGGTTTAACGCGCGAAGCAAGTCACCGTGTAATGTCCAAAGGTCAGATCGCTTGCTTGCTTTATCTACAGCTATTTTCACCAGGCGTAGAGCCTCTTCCTTATCTCCTTTGGAGAAACTGATCCCAGCCTTGGTCGCAAGTGTGTCAGGGTGGTCCGGATAGAGGGCATTGGCTGCGGCCAAATCCTTTTCGGCGGCGATGGCATCCTTCAGCAACAGGTGAGCTTGCGCGCGAAGGGCGAAGATCGTGGCGTTTGTTTCCTTGGCCGCTCCGGGGATTTCCTTAATTTCATCCAGGACACGCTGAGGCAGTTTCAGCGCCAGCAAGCTACGTGCAAGGAGAGCTGGTAACTCATCACTTTTATGCCCAAGTTTGTACGCTTTGCTCAGTTCTTTTTCTGCACTTTGGTACTGATTATTGCTGAATTGGATGCGTCCAAGAATAAACCGGGCCTCAGCATTGTTGGGGTCACTTTGCAGAACGTTTTTCAGTTCAATCGAGGCACCCTTGAGATTGCCACTTTGTTGTAGGGCCTTGCCTGCCTTCAGGTGATCTTCAGGAGATTTCCTCAGGATCAGGAATGTGACCCCACTTGCAATTGAAATGCTGACAATTCCCAGCAGGAGTTTGGATAGATTTGCCCGCAACCACTTTGCGCCCTTGCCATGTTTTTTTCTGGACATCGCAGCTAGGTATTCCCACGAGATTGTTACAAAGGAAATTGATACGCTATTTTGAAGTGGGAGAGCATGATGAAACTGATTGGGAGATGTACTGTTGAGTTACCAATGAGCTTCCATGCTCCTCGGACCACCTATGAGAGGAGCACCCTTAACGGCTGTTACTGCAGTTTCTTAAGGTAGTCCTTGGTGAATATCTTATCCGGCAACTCGCGAAGTTTCATGTCACGGTATTCTAGGGTTGAAACACTGCCGCTCTTGAGGGCGTCTTCCATAACCAAGCGAGTTGGGCGGGATCGGCCGGCCATTTCCTTGTAGTTCTCATAGGAACAGGTTTTCATCAAACGGTTGGAAAGCGAATAGAACTCGGCACGCCGTGGTCTGGAGTTGGCTTTGTTAATCCAGAGCAACACACGATGGTATGTCACTCCCCGATCTATTGCGATGAGCTCCAAGAGGTGATGTTCTTCCCCTTTGATGTTCTCGTTACGTAGCAGGCGGGGTGTGTAATCTCCCGTGAAGTTGGCACGCGCCAAGTCACCATTAGCCACTTGCCCGGTCAGCCGCTGGGCTAAGCCTAGACGGATGGGTTGGGAAACGTTGGGCATGAAAACCCATAAGTCACGCCCCTTCATCAGCATGATCTGTCCACGCTCCGAAGCAGGTTCAAGTATCATAACAACCGTACTATCGTTACCCTTGGAAAGTACGCGGTATTTTCTGTTTTCGGTATCCTGATCGGGCGAAGAGCTGGAGATGTTGATGTCGACCTGGAACCCATCAGGTGGAAAACGGATTTCGTCGGATTTTTCCAGAATGCTACGCGCGGCGGAATCCTCCCCGACCGGCGCCTCCTCTGCCCCGATGGCAACGGTGCAGGACAAGAAGGCCATACAGAAGACCATAAAACGGACGCGTAAGCGCGAATACTCGACCATGACAACAATCCCTCCGATCATGCGGACCAAAACAGGGGGGCAATTATGAGCCTCGTCCGTGTTGAAGGTGTAACCAAGGAATACCAGCTCGGTGAGCAAACCGTGGTTGCGCTTGACAGTATCACACTCTCTTTTGACGAAGGCGTGTTTCTGGCTATTGCCGGGCCTTCCGGCAGCGGCAAAACCACGCTGCTCAACATCATCGGCTGTATCGATACGCCGACACAAGGCAGGGTGTTCATCGACGACAAAGAGGTGACGGGCCGATCTCCTGATGAACTGGCCGATCTCCGCGCCCGCACTACGGGTTTCATATTCCAGACATTCAATCTCTTTCCAGTGTTGAGCGCGGCCGAGAACGTGGAGTATCCGTTACTGCAACTTCCCGAGATCGGAAAGGAAGAGCGCCGTAAGCGTGTATCACGCTATCTGTCTGTGGTGGGGCTGGAAAAATATGCCGATCACAATCCCAACCAGTTGAGTGGTGGACAGCGCCAACGGGTAGCCATCGCCCGTGCGCTTGCAATCCATCCTCGTATCGTGCTCGCCGATGAGCCTACTGCCAACTTGGACAGCAAGACCGGGGAAAGTATTCTTGGGCTCATGAAGGAGATCAACCGGCAACTCGGCACAACTTTCATCTTCTCTACACATGACCGCCGGGTCATGTCGATGGCGGATCGATTGATCCGGATCGAGGATGGTCGGGTCGCAATGCTAGGTGTAAAGGTGAACGATCATTGGAAGTTGGCGCGGCCAGGTAACCGGAATTCGAATCAGAAGAGGGTGGAGACATGAAATCATGGACTAAGTGGGAAACTCTGCTCTGCTTGGTCGGTGCCGCAGGTGCTTGCTCCGCTGTGCAAGGAGCCCAGGAAAGCGGGGTATTCAATCCTTCGGTGATTCGGCTTGCGGCGCAGGGGGATGAAATGCCGCTATCCAGGGACTCGCTTTTCGATGTTCCCCCGGCCGCAAAGAATGAGAAATCTTCGGCGAAATCAAAGAAGGCAGCCAAGGCACCACCCGATACGAAGGAAGGACTATTCGATTTGGATGTGCCCACTGGCAAGAATGATGCGGATGTTTCCAAGGCGACTGTCGAACTCTCGCCCTCCAGGGATGCGCTCTTCGATTTGGCGCCCGAGAAGGAAAAGGAGGGGGGACGCGTAGCACCTGTTCTGTCGAAAGAGAAGGATGCTCTTCCGGTTTCAAAGGAGTCGCTTTTCGAAACTACGGCCCCCCAGGTTGAGAAAACTGCTGTTCCATCTATCCCGGATGAGAAAGAGCTCGCATCACCCACCCAAGAAAAAGAACAGCGCTTGTCGGATGGACTTCCTGGCCCAGTAGTGGCAGCTAAGTCTGGCTCAGCTTTACAGGGGTTTTTTCAGACCGAGTTCGCCCATGCCAATGCGAATCCCGATCACTGGTCGAAATCCATCGGCCGTCTGGAACTGGGTGCTACTGGAAAGTGGGATGGTATTCAGTGGAAGTTGAGTGGTCGCGTGGATATCAGCACAGAATATGACCATTACAACGGCTGGGGTGATGGCAATTCTCGAATGGAGCTTTCGCTTCGGGAAAATTACCTGGATTTTTCTCTCTCGGATTGGGAAGTCCGGTTGGGACGGCAACATATCGTCTGGGGAGAGATGGTGGGCATGTTCGTTGCAGATGTGGTCTCAGCCAAAGATCTGAGGGATTTCATCCTTCCTGACTTCTCGGTATTGCGCATTCCCCAGTGGGCCGCCCGTGCCGAATACTTCAGCGGGGATTTTCATGCAGAACTACTTTGGATACCGTTCCCCAGCTATGACCGAATTGGAAAGCAAGGTGCGGATTTCTATCCTTATCCCCCTGCCTTGGCACCAACCATCAATGCAGAAGAAAAACCTGGCTATCGTCTGTCGAATGGAAATTACGGGGTGCGACTCAGCCAACTGAAGAACGGCTGGGATATTTCTGGCTTTTTCTACCGCAGCACCGATGCCCAGCAGACGTTTTATCGGGATGCCTTTAACCCTAACTTGTTCACTCCACGCCATGACCGTATCTGGCAGGCCGGCGGCACGCTAGCCAAAGACCTTGGTTCCTTCGTATTAAAGGGGGAGGCGGTATATACCCACGGCCGGCAATACAACGTTACGAATTTGGTGGATACCGATGGATTGGTAAGGCAGAACACCCTGGATTGGGCAGCGGGGATGGACTTCAATCCAACGCCTGACACTCGAGTCAATGCCCAGTTGTATCAACGGGTTTATTTCAATCACCACCCGGACATCATTCCTGACCAGTATGAAAACGGCTATTCACTCTTGGTGAACCATAAGTTTTCGAACAATTGGGAGGCTGAGGCACTCTGGGTGCGTAGCCTCAATCGAGACGACTGGATGCTAAGGCCAAAATTAACCTGGGGGTTCGAACGAAATTGGCGGCTGGTGCTCGGACTGGATTATTTCCACGGGCCGGCTACCGGTATTTTTGGGCAGTACAACAAGAACGATCGCGCTTACGCGGAACTGCGTTACGATTTCTGAGGCGGTTGCGCTTCAGATGTTCTGACGCAGGGCGTCGACAACCGGGATACGGTGTACTCGTGCGGCGGGGATAAATGCCGCGACGATGGTGGCGATCAATCCGACTGCGAAAGCGCCGGCCACCACGCTAGGGACAATCCGGATATGTGCGATATAACTCATGTCCGAGTTGGGGGGAGGTGGCATGGGTATGCCAATGGCCGAGATGATCAATGCCAGTATGATGCCAAGAAATACCCCCAGGCCCGCGCCCACGAGTCCAATGATGATGTTCTCCATGACGATGAGCTGAAAAATGCGTCGAGTCCGGTTGCCCAGTGCCATCATGGTGCCAAATTCCCCCACCCGTTCAAAAACACTCATATTCACGCTGTTGATAACGCTTAGCAGGACCATCAGCAAAATAATGATGCGCAAGACCCCGAATTGGGCGTCATACATTTCCACGGTATTGGCATAGAAGTCGTTGAGTTCTATCCATGTTTTTACTTCCAGCCGAGCCTGAGTGAGCTGTTTGGACAGTATTGCCGCGACGGGTTCGGTGTCGGATGTTTGCTTCAGTGCGACGACCAGCGTGTTGACACCATCGGTTGCAAGCAGTTCTTGGGCAGCTGCTAAGGGAATGCGTACCGCATGCTCGTCATAGTCTTTGGATATGGTTTGGAATACGCCAACGACTTCGAACTCCAGACTGTTCATTGCCCCATCCGGGGTATTCGTGACCAGAGACGCAGTATCGCCCGGCTTTAGTTTGAGGATATGTGCCAGCCCCTTGCCGATCATCATGGCATGTACATCTTTATCATGTAATCCCCGGCCAGCAGTGATCACCAGCCCGGTTCCGAGTTTTAATTCCCGCGCGATTTCCAGGCCTTCTCCCACGATGGGCTGGTCGGAACGACCGTTGTTGATCAGACCGGCGAAATAGAGACGCCCCATGACGTCGACGACGCCTCTGTTTTTCCCGATGTCGCGTCGCAAGGGTTCCGGATCCGCGATCAGATATTTCTCGGGGCTCCGGGCTCCCAGTTTGAAATATCCTTCCTTGGATACCTGTATATGGCCAGACTGGGAATGAATCAGGATTTCCCCGAACTGCTCAATGATGTCCTGGACGAAGCCGCCACTCAAGATCAGGCCGATGACACCTGCCACGATGGCTAGCAAGGTCATGCCTGTCCGGGCTTTGTGGCGCAGTACGTTGCGTAGTGCAAGCTTCCACATGGTGCCGTGTCCTCAGCGGTTATGCCGAAGTGCGTCGACAATGACTAGGCGTGAAGCTCGCCATGCCGGATAAAGGCTGGCGAGCAGTGTAGTCACAAGAGAAATTGCCAAGGCCTCCCATATGATGCGCGGCGTGACAATGATGGCGGCCGTGAATCCTTCCGTCATACCAGGTGCGGGAGGCATGGGAATGCCGATCGTCGAGGCGAGAGTCGCCAAAAGAAAGCCCAGGGTCACACCTCCGACGCCACCGATAGCGCCCAGCAAGACCCCCTCCATTACGAACAAACGAAGAATGCGGCGCTGCCTGACGCCCAATGCCATGGATGTACCAATCTCGACGGTACGTTCCATGACGCTCATGGTCATGGTGTTGCTAATGCTGAGCACGATGATTACAGCGATGATTAGCTTGACCACCCCGATCTGACGCGAGAAGAGTTCAACGGTCTTGTTGTAGAAATCTGCCAGCTTCGTCCAAGGAACGATCTCGAAATTCTTGAGCGAGCCTTCGCCTTTCAACCGGGACATGGCTTTATCCGTCAGATTGGTGTGTTTCAGGGTCGTGATCCAGATGTGGGATCCTGATGTGCGTAACAGCTCCCGCGCCATACTGATGGGAATCCGCAACATCACATCATCAATCGCTTTCATGGATGTGAACGAAAGGCCTCTTACAGTGGCTTCGACCGCATTGATGCCTCCGCTGGCGGTGTTGGCGAGAAGAACTACGGTGTCACCAGTCTGCACGCCTAGGTTGGCTGCCAAGCCCACACCCAGCAGGATTTCCTTGGGCTTGTCGAGCGAAAGGGGCTTGCCTTTGATGAGATGAAGATTGCCTAGTGCCGGGTCGCGAGCGGGATCAACCCCTTCGCCGATAAACGTCAGGGTGCTCTCGCCATGGCTGATCAAACCATTGAAGATGAGCCTGGGAACAACGGATTGGACTTCAGGGATTTGCTCCAGGTTTTTTAGCGCGGGGGAATTCTTCGGCAAAAGGTAAGCGAACGGATCTGCCTGACCGCCTTCGTGGTAACCGGGTATGACAATTTGTATATGTCCATACTGGTTCTTGATGGCGTCTTCTCTTGTTTCCTGGAATATCCATTCAATGAAGCCGGCCGCCAGCATCATGGAGATGACGCCGAAACCGATGGCCAGGATGGCAATGGAACTTCGTCTGCGTTGGCGCAGTATGTTCCGCAGGGCGAGTCGAAAATCGACAGTGAGAGTATCGAGAATTCTCACTGGCCTTCGTCCTGGACGAGTTGCTTGAAGGGTGAATCAAGCATAGCCGGCAAGCATATTAAGTAAATTGGATGGATTGATATATCGGGTATGCCCAAGTCATTTCAGTCCAAAACGATTCATCAGGTCATATAAAGTGGGTCTGGAAACTCCCAGCATTTCTGCTGCGTGGGCAACATTTCCATTGCAGCGGGCCATTGCCTTGACCACGGCCCCTCGTTCGGCTTCTTCCCGAACTTGGCGCAGATTGAGTGGCTCATTATCAGTATCTGCCTGCTGTGCCAAGCCTAGATCGGACTGATTGACTTGAGGACCATCGGACATAATCACGGAGCGTTTGATCGTATTTTCCATTTCCCGGACGTTACCAGGCCAGGGATGGGATTCGATAGCCTGAATGGCATCCGGTGTAAAGCCGCGCAAAGCACGCCCCTGGGTTTGAACAAAGCGTTCAAGGAATGCGTGGGCGAGCAGGGAACGGTCCCCTTGGCGTTCTCGAAGCGGGGGAATGCGCACACTGATCTCGGAAAGCCGGTAGAACAGGTCTTCTCGAAAGCGTCCGGTCTTGATCAGTTCCGAAAGGTTCTGGTGTGTGGCCGCGACAACCCTCACGTCGACTGGAATCTCGCCACGTCCACCTAGCCGTTCGATGACTCGCTCTTGCAGGAAACGCAGAAGCTTGGCTTGCAATGGCATCGGCAGATCGCCGATTTCGTCCAAGAATAAGGTGCCCTTGCTGGCGTATTCAATCTTGCCGATAGTCTGTTTGGCCGCACCAGTGAAAGCACCTTTTTCGTATCCAAACAGTTCGGATTCCAGCAGGTTCTCCGGAATCGCGGCGCAGTTGATGGCGACAAATTTTTCTTTTGATCGGTTGGACAGATCATGCAGCCCACGTGCCAAAACCTCCTTGCCGGTTCCGGATTCGCCCAACAATAAAACGGATGCATCGCTGGGAGCGACTTTTTCGATGGTACGGCAGAGTTTGAGCATCTCCGGGTCATTGGTGATGAGCCCCTGCAGCGGTTCGGACCGATTGCGGGCGGAAAGCGCTCGATTTTCCTGCTCCAGGCCATAAACCCGGAAGGCTCTGTCGATCACCAGCTTGAGAATCTGTTCTTCAAAAGGCTTGTGATAGAAATCGAAGGCGCCCAGTCCGATCGCTTTGATTGCGTTGGCCCGGTCTTGGTTGCCGGTGACCACAATGATTTTCGTTGCGGGGCATAGTTGGAGGATTTGCTGCAAAGTGGCCAAACCTTCTGTGGCACCGTCCGGATCTGGCGGCAATCCCAAGTCGAGGAGCACCACAGCGGGCTCAAAGCGGCGCAACTGGGCGAGTGCAGACTCCCGGTCTCCGGTGGCAAGCACCTCGTATTCGTCCAGGCTCCATTTGATCTGTTTCTGCAGGCCGACATCGTCTTCGACCAGAAGGATCTTGGGCGCTTTGTCGCTCATGCTGTTTCGGCCTCGTTCAGGGACAAAAGGGGAAGGCGGATGGTGAAGCGGGTGCCTTGCCCGGGCTGGCTGACAACCTGGATATCGCCACCGAGTTCTTGAACATATGCCCTGCTCTCATAGGCGCCGATGCCCATACCGGTTCCCTTGGTGGATGCGAATGGGCGGAAGAGACGGTCGCGAATAAAATTGTCGTCCATACCGGTGCCCGTATCTGTGACGGTGATGACCGCCAACTCATCTTGCCGCAAGAGTTTAACACCCACCTGTCCAGTGTATGGGGTCGCTTCGATGGCGTTCTGCACGATGTGGCCAATCACTCGCACCAGGCGTTCTCGATCTCCCTTGACGTTCAGGCCGCTGTCCAGGATCTCTAAACTAGGTTGAAGACTGAAGGCATTTTTGGAACGAATCACCTCATCCAACATCCCCGCGAGATCCACGATTCCAGTTGCACTTGCATCGGGAGCCTCTCGCAGTTTTAGAAGCATACGGTTCATCCGAGCCACGGAGCTTTCAATGGTGGCCAGCATGTCTTCCTGGAATTCGGGCTTGTGCTTGTGTTTCGCGGCGTTGGCGAGGAGCAGGGATAGCTGGGCCACCAGGTTCTTGATGTCATGGACCACGAATGCCGAGGCGCGATTGAAAGACTCGAACTGGCGCGCTACCGTCAACGCTTCGGCGGCTCGAGCTTGCGCCAAGTGAGCCGCTGCCTGACGAGCAGCGGTTTTTAACAAATCGCTCATTTCCCAGTTGAAACTGGCTTTCCCCAAGGAGTGGGCTAGAACCATGAAGCCCATAAGTTTTTCATGCCACAGCAGTGGAACCACCAACCAGGTTTCTTCCTGATCTACCAGCCAACTCGGCGGGGAAATATCCTCGAACGCGTCTTGTTGCGTGCGATAGTCGTTCATGTCAAGCACCCATTGCCGGTTTTCCAGAAAACCGAGCAAGGGGTGGTTGGCTGGTACTTGGCCGTCAAGATGTGACCAGTTCCAGTGAGCCACGCGGCGAAAAGGGCCTTCGTCCTGGCTTAGCCAGAGGGCGGCCTGGGGGCTGTCCACCAAGCGGGCCATGGCTTGCAGGCTTCGTTCATAAACTTGGGAGCCAGGATCTCCTTCCGTCAACATCGACGTGAAACGAAGCCATTCCTCACGATAGTCGTATCGGTAACGAAAAAAATGTTTGGACAGAAATACACGTACCCTGGCCCGGGCCGCACCGGAAAAAAAAACAACTAGAAGTAGTACGCCCGCGCCGAACAGGAATACAGCCTGCAACACGTTTCCCCAATCGCCGCCGACAATGCGGATGTAATAGCCCGCCGCTGCCATGAGGATCAGGTAGATACCCGCACCGAGCATGACGATGGTATGGAATGCCATGCGGTGGGAGATCACCACTGGCCAGCTTTCCGCAGGGCGACGCCGGGCGGAAATCCATAGCAGGGGCACCAGCATCGCATTGACTGCTCCCCGCGCAGCCCAGATGTCGGGTGAATATGCGGAAAAAAGCATGGCCTCCGAATAGAGATAGAAATCGAAGGTGAACATTCCGCCCAGTGCCAGGCAGAGGAATTTCAGGCTCCAGCGGTCCTGGGGGATGGCGTTGCGGTACAACTGCTCCACCAGCACCATGCCGGCAATGGCCAGGATCGTGGGAAAGACGGCGTAGGACAGATAGACAAGCCTGGCGTGGGGGAAGATCAGCGACAGCGCCTGGGCGGTCAGGGCGGCGACCCCCAGCAGGCCAAGCCCTTTCCCCAGGGAATCCAGGGAGGAGGCGCCGGGATCGTTGCCGCGCAGTTGCCGCAGGTTTCGCCACAAGAACCAGAGCCAGGCCAGATCCCGGAAAAGTTCGG
>CAZEOR010000019.1:0-16721 GCA_964513695.1 uncultured Thiobacillus sp. | reverse complement strand
AGCCTGTGTGGCGGTCTTCACTTGCATGCTCCGGCCGCTTTCCACAGCCCGCAACCTCGCCAAATTGCCTCTATGCCAGCCACGGGGAAACTATTCCTGACAATACCCGACTAAAAGACTATGGTAAGCGCCGACACTACAGGAGGACACGTCATGAAAACCTTGCCCGACACCCCCAATCTCGACCAACTTGAATCCGGCCCTTGGCCCTCTTTCGTCACGGGGCTGAAGCGTCTTGCCGAAGACAGCCCCATGATGGGCGATCTGCTCGGTCAGCTGGAAACCTCCTACCAAACCAAATTGGGTTACTGGAAGGGCGGAACCGTGGGGGTGGTGGGCTACGGCGGCGGCGTCATTCCCCGGTTCACGGAACTGAAAAATGCTGACGGCAAACCCGTATTTCCCGAGGCGGCGGAATTCCACACGCTACGCATCCAGCCCCCCGCCGGCATGCACTACAGCTCCGATCTACTGCGCAAGATGGCGGATGTCTGGCTGGATTCAGGCGGGTCTGGCCTCATCGCCTTCCACGGCCAGTCCGGCGACATCATGTTCCAGGGCATACGCAGCGACTATGTTCAGAAAGCATTCGACGGCCTGAATGAAATCGGCTTCGACCTCGGTGGCGCGGGCCCGGCCCTGCGCACTTCCATGTCCTGCGTCGGCGCCGCCCGTTGCGAGATGTCGTGTTACGACGAGGCGCGCGCCCTGCGCACCGTCATCAACAACAACATCGACGACATGCATCGGCCATCCCTGCCTTACAAGTTCAAATTCAAGTTCTCCGGCTGTCCCAACGACTGCGTCAACGCCATCCAGCGTTCCGACATGGCCACCATCGGTACCTGGCGCGACAACATCCGCGCCGACGAGAAGCTTGCCCGCGAGTGGTATGACGCCCACGGCATTGAGGACACCATCAACATGGTGGTCAACCTGTGCCCGACACATGCCATCCAACTGAGAAAGCCGAACCCCGCCGAGCCTGGCGAAGGGATCACCCGCGTGACCCTCTCCGATGAACATACCCTGGAGATCGACAACCATAACTGCGTGCGCTGCATGCACTGCCTGAACGTCATGCCCGGCGCGCTGCTGCCCGGCAAGGACAAGGGTGTGACGGTGCTTATCGGCGGCAAGGGCGTGCTGAAGATCGGCGCCACCATGGGCACGGTCATCATCCCCTTCATGAAGCTCGAATCCGACGAGGATTTCGAAAAGCTCAACGATCTTGGCCGCAGCGTGCTGGACTTCTTCGCGGAGAACGCCCTGGAGCACGAACGCACCGGCGAGATGATCGACCGCATCGGCCTGGTGAATTTCCTGGAAGGACTTGGCATTGAGATCGACCCCAACATGATCGTGCATCCCCGCACCAACCCTTACTTCCGGGGCGACGGCTGGGATGAGGAAACCGAGAAATGGTTCGCGCGCAAGGCCGAAGCCGGCGGCAAGCTGGCTGAAGCGGCCTGATCCGGGCACCCCCAAGTCCGGCCGGATGGATCAGGTCCGGCCGCATGGGCTTACGGGGCCAGGATTCGGCAGATTTGTGACATCCGGCCGCTAGCTTGATCTGCCCGGTATTAAGCACTTCGCTGTAACGCTGGCTGCGAGCCGGATATTTCCATTAACTGTTCAATGCCAGCCGCTGCTTGTGGAAGGTCACAGGCACCACCGAGGGCGGCGGGCTCTTCAGGATGTGCTTCTTCATGCGTCCCATGACGTGCATCTCGCAGGCGCGGCAGTCGAATTTCAGGGTCAGCTTCTCGTCCCCGTTCACCAGCATCATGGGCTCGGCGCGCACCTGGCCCTGCACACCGGCGACGCCCTTGGCCTGCTTGGGGCAGAGGCTGAAGGAATAGCGCAGGCAGTGCTTGGTGATCATCAGGGACACCTCGCCAGCTTCCTGGTGGGCCTCGTAGGCGGCGGCGATGAGCTTGACGCCATGCTTGGCGTAGAAGGCGCGGGCGGCCTGGTTGTAGACGTTGGCGAGATAACTGAGGGTGTCTTCCGGATAGCGCGCGGGCGGTTCCACGGCGGCCTTGCGCGGCAATCGGACATGGGCCGCGAGGCGGGCTGCTCCCAGTTTTTCCACCGCTTCCCGGCGCAGTTTGTTGAGGATGGAAGCGGGCACGAATGACGAAAACCCGCAGGACAGGGATCCTGCGATATGCAAATCCACGAGACGGAAGTCGGTATTGCCGAATCGGTCAAGCTGGGCTCTGAGCCCCGCTTCAGCCTGGTCCGGTTCCCGCGCCGGCTGCTTGCCGAAGGCGGCTTCCGCCATGGCGCGGGTGCCGTCCTCGTCAATGAGTTCCAGGGCGAAGCCGGCGGCGGTTTCGCGGAATTCGGCGCGCAGACTGATGCGCCGTTCGGCGGATTTCCGATTCAGCGCTTGTTCCCAGGCGTGGTCCCGGTTGCGGCTCATCGCCACACCGGGCTTCAGGCCTGAGAGGTTGGTGACGGGCTCGTTGGGGAATACGCGCCAAAGCCGCTGGCCCCGGCTTTCCACCACGTTGGCCTGCAAACCGACGATTTCCCGCTTGTACAGGTAGGTGAGGCCGTCGCCGTTGGCCATGTCCTCGCTGGTTTCCAGATCGAACCAGTCCGGCCCGGCCTGGGTGACCGTGCCCAGGGGCAGGCCCACGAAAGCCGGGGTGTCGAAGGCGCCAATGTCGGCCTGGCGGCCCTGGGCGAAGTAGTCGGTGGAGCCGCGATGGAAGGTCTTGTCCGGGGCGGGCGTGAACAGCAGTGTGGTGCGGCCGCTGGAGGCGCGGGAGAGCGTGGGGCGGCTGTTGTTCTCCCTCTCTCCGCCTCTCCCGCGCGAGGGGGAGGCGAGTTCCCCCTCCCCGCGGGCGGGGAGGATTGGGGTGGGGAGCGACTCATCAGGACCGGCCGTTTCCGCCGCTCGTTCCTCCAGAATCCGGTCCAGCAATAGCCGGTAGTGGCCGGTGATGTTCTTCACGTAGCCAGCGTCCTTGTAACGGCCCTCGATCTTGAAGCTGCGCACGCCGGCATCGATGAGTGCGTCCAGGTTGGCGCTCTGGTTGTTGTCTTTCACCGACAACAAATGTTTCTCGAAGGCCACCACCCGGCCCTGGTCGTCCTGGAGGGTGTAGGGCAGGCGGCAGGCCTGGGAGCAGTCGCCCCGGTTGGCGCTGCGGCTGGTATGGGCATGGCTGATGTAGCACTGGCCGGAAAAGGCCACGCAAAGGGCGCCGTGGATGAAGTATTCGATGGCCGTGTCGTTCGGCACCGCCGTCCGGATTGCGGCGATTTCAGGTATCGACAACTCCCGCGCCAGCACGATCTGGGAGAAGCCCACGTCGGCCAGGAAGCGGGCTTTCTCGGGCGTGCGGATGTCGCACTGGGTGGAGGCATGCAGGTCTATGGGCGGCAGATCCAGTTCCAGCAGGCCCATGTCCTGGACGATGAGGGCGTCCACGCCGGCATCGTGGAGCTGGTGGATCAGCCTGCGCGCCGGCTCCAGCTCGGCGTCGTGCAAGATGGTGTTGAGGGTGACGTAGATGCGGGCGTGGTAGCGGTGAGCGAATTGGGACAGACCGGCGATTTCCGCCACCGAATTGCCCGCGTTGTGGCGCGCGCCGAACTCCGGCCCGCCAATGTAGACCGCGTCGGCCCCGTGCAGGATGGCCTCACGGCCGATGTCGGCAGTCTTGGCCGGAGCAAGGAGTTCGAGGGCTTGGGCGGGCGGGTGGGTCGACATCGTCAGGGCTGAGCTTGGGAAGTGCATGGACAATCCATGTAAGGATTGTCCTCGGCGGCTCGCCCGGATGCTACCGTGACGTTGGATTTCTCTCGATACGGCGAGGATATCAGGCCACCTGGACGGCGAATGGGGCGCTTTATCCCCGAGGGTGATGCTGGGCGTGCAGCCGCTTCAGACGTTCCTTGGCCACGTGGGTGTAGATCTGGGTCGTGGCGATATCGGCATGGCCGAGGAGCATCTGCACCACGCGCAAATCCGCGCCGTGGTTAAGCAGGTGGGTGGCGAAGGCGTGGCGCAGGGTGTGGGGCGACAGCGGCGAGCGGATGCCGGCGTTGAGGGCGTGGCGCTTGATCAGGTACCAGAACATCTGGCGTGTCATGGCGCCGCCCCGCTCGGTGACGAACAGGGCTTCACAGCCTTTGCCCTTGAGCAGCGCCGGGCGGGATTCCTTGGCGTAGCGGGCGATCCATTCCCGCGCTTCCTCACCCAGGGGTATCAGCCTTTCCTTGCGACCCTTGCCCATGACCCGGGCCACGCCGTCAGTCAAACTGACAGCGGCCATCGGTAAACCTATCAGTTCGGATACGCGGAAACCGGCGGCATAAAGCGCTTCCAGCATGGCCCGGTCGCGCAGACCGTGGGGGGTGTCCGTGTCCGGCGCGTGGAGCAGGTCCTCCACTTCGGCTTCGGACAAGGTTTTGGGCAGGGGTTTGGGCAGGCGGGGAGCGTCCACCGTAAGCGTGGGATCGTCCGTCCGGCGACCCTCCCGCAACAGCCAGCGGTGATAGCGCTTGATGGCGGTGAGCTGGCGCGCCAGGCTGCGGGCAGCGATGCCTTCGTCCAAGGTGCGGTGGGCCAGGAAAGCTTGGATGCGATCGCGCGGGGCGCTATCCGGGGCGACGCCCTGTTGTTCCAGCCAGGCGAATAACTGGGTCAGGTCGCGTCGGTAGCTTTCCAGAGAGCGGGGTGTGAGTCCGTCTTCCAGCCAGAGGGCATCGCAGAAGCGGTCCAGCTCTATTTCAGATGACGTGCTCATGCCTGAGCAGCCAGCGCTTGATGTCCTGGGAGTAGCCGGTCCGGCTGTGCATGAAGCCGCCAAGCCCGCCGTCGGCGGCGATGACCCGGTGGCAGGGGATGACGATGGGCAGGGGGTTGTCGCCCACCGCTTGGCCCACGGCACGGGGGGCGCTGGCGAGTTCCCGCGCGATGTCGCCGTAGCTGCGGGTGTGACCGGCAGGGATGCGCAGCAAAGCATCCCAGACCCGCTGCCGGAACGGGGTGCCCGTCGGAAGCAGGGGCAGATGGAATACGTGGGCGGGGTCGGTGTAATAGGCGGCGAGTTCCTTTTCCACCTGTTTGACCAGAGGCAGATTGGATGCGAGAAGGGCAGTGCCCGGCGGCAGGAATTCCAGTCCGGTAAGTTGACCGTCCGCTATGCGGATACCCATTGCACCGAAGGGCGCGGGGAGGATTGCGGTGTATTCGACGAGGGAGTTCATGCCGGCATTGTCGGGCCATCGCGGGTAAATGAAAACGGCCGCCTGGGTATTACCTCAAGCGGCCGTTTTCCGAGACAAGGCTGATCAGAGATGCGGTTCGATCATTCTTCGCAGCCATTCATGGAAGTGCACCATGCCGTCCTCCATGGGCGACTGGTACGGGCCTTCCTGGCTGATGCCCTGCTGGTACAGAGCCTTGCGGCCCTTGTGCATGCCGTAGCAGATGTCGTCGTCCTCGATGGCGGTTTCCCGGTAGGCGGCTTTTTCCGCTTCCACGAATTCCCGCTCGAACAGGGCGATGTCTTCCGGGTAATAGAACTCCACCACGTTCAGGCAGCTTTCCACGCCGGTGGGGATGATGTTGCTGACCACCAGGGTGTGGGGGTACCACTCCACCATCAGGGCGGGGTAATAGGTGAGCCAGATGGCGCCGTGGGCCGGATCCTTGCCTTCCCGGTAGCGCTTCACCTGCTGGTGCCAGCGGTTGTAGACGGCGCTGCCGGGAGTGGCCAGGTGGTCGTTCACGCCCACGGTCTGCACCGAGTACATCTCGCCGTATTCCCACTTCAGCTCGTCGCAGTTGACGAACTGGCCCAGGCCCGGGTGGTAGGGAACCACGTGGTAGTCCTCAAGATAGACCTCAATGAAGGTCTTCCAGTTGAACTGGTATTCGGTGATCTGGGTGCTGTCGTAGACGAAGCCGGAGAAATCCAGGTCGCGGGCCATGCCCAGTTTGGCCAAGTCGGTGTGGATATCGCGCGGGCCGGCGAACAGGAGGCCGTTCCAGTCGGCCAGCGGCGTCTTGTTCAGGTGCAGGCAGGGGTTGTTGGGGAAATGGGGGGCGCCCATCAACTTGCCTTGGGTATCGTAGGTCCAGCGGTGGAACGGACAAACGATGTTCTGGGCGTTGCCCCGGCCCTGCAGCATCCGGGCTTGGCGGTGGCGGCAGACATTGGACAGCAGTTCCACGCCGTTCGGGTTGTTGACCAGCATCTTGCCGCCGTCGTGAAGCCAGTCCAGCACGTGGAAGTCGCCCCGTTCGGGCGTCATGAGCCGATGGCCCAAGTAGTTGGCCCCGCCCTTGAACAGGAGTTCCATCTCCAGTTCGTAGATCTTGGGGTCGAAATACCAGTTCACGGGCAAGGCCGGGCTGACCTTGGAGAGAAGAGACGAGGCCGTCAGTTCCGACATGGCCCATTCCCCCTAAAAACGTTGGAAAACAAAGGGAAACAAAACTGCAAAGAGGGCCGGGATTATGCCCGTGCCCCACCCCTCGGGCAAGGCGATTTGGCGACATCGATATCCTGGTTTACGTCAGTGTCAGCGAGGGTCAAGAGCGGCTATTTCCGCTTGGGTGAAACCCGCGGCGAGGCGGGCGGATTCATTGAAGGGACGCCGTGGCCGGGGCACGCCAGGGGTGTCGAGCAGACGGCGGAATGTGGTTGCCGGGTCAATTCCACGTTCCGCGCAAAGATGGCGGAACCAGCGGTCGCCAGCGGCGACATGGCCGATCTCGTCGCGCAGGATGATGTCGAGGATGTTGGCGCCCGCCCGGTCGCCATGGCCGCGCAGTTTTCGCTGGATATCCGGCGTCACGTCCAGGCCGCGCGCTTCCATCAGACGGGGTACCAGGGCCATGCGGGCGAGGGGGTCGTGGGCGGTTTTCTCGGCCATCTCCCAGAGGCCGGCGTGGGCGGGGAAATCGCCGTAGTCGCGGCCGAGACCGCGCAAATGGTCGCGCAGCAGGCGGAAATGGCAGGCTTCTTCCGCCGCCACCCGCAGCCAGTCGCCGTAGAAACCTGACGGGAAACCGGCGAAGCGTTGCACCGCGTCGAGGGCCAGATTGATGGCGTTGAATTCGATATGGGCGAGAGCGTGGATGAGGGCGGCATGGTTTTCCGGACCGTTCAGTTCACGTCTTGGCATGGATTTGGGCGAGGCCAGGGCGGGGGTGTCGGGCAGGCCGGGCAGATCCAGGACGGGTCCGGCATCCTGATCGGTCGCCAGGGGGCCTGTCTGCCATTGGTTCCAGAGGCCTTCCGCGCCCGCCAGTTTGGCCTCGACGTTCCGTTCCGCCAGGATCGCGCGGGCGGCTAGGTAGACGTTCACCGGACCAGCATCCGTTCCAGGCGGACCAGCCAGTCGGGCAGGAGCAAGGCGGTGAGCCAGCCGATGCCGATACCCAGGGTGTTGGCGGCCATGTCGAAGATATCGCCGTTGCGGAATCCGCTCAGACTTTGCAGGATTTCCAGTGCAAGGCCCATGAGTACGAATAGCAGGGCCAGGCGTTCCGGACGCTGGTGGATCTGCATCCACCAGCCCATCAGGCTGGCATAGGCAAGCAGATGCCCGGCCTTGTCACCGAAGGTGAATGCAGTGGGTGGTGGTTTCGGCGTGAGGGAGAGATAGATCACGATGAGCACCAAGGCCCACCCGATGAACCGCCACAAACCAGGTCGGGCGAAGCCCGGCTGGGGCATCAACGGTATTCCACGACTTCTTCCATGGGGAGCCGTATTTTTTCGCCGGCGGCATGTGCGCAGTAGCCCATGGGCAGGATCAAGGCGGGTTGGTAGCGGATAGGATCGATTTCCAACAGCTTACAGACTTCTTCCGGCATGAATCCCCCAATTGCACAGGAGTCGATGCCGATGCCGGCCGCAGCGGTCATCATGTTGGCGGCGGCGATATGGCATTGGGCTGCGCTCCAGGACTTGATGTCGGTGCTGGCGTGGAAGGCCCGGTAGTTCTTGATGGCGCCTTCCAGTGCGTCCTTCTCCGGGTATTCTCTGGCCATGAGACGGCGCACGTATTGCGAGTCGGGATCCATTTCGGCCAGCCGGGCCAGGATGACGATCACGGCGCTGGCGCTGCCTACCTGGGCCTGATTGAAACAGGCGGCCTGGAGGTTCTGTTTGTCCTGAGGGGCGGTCAGTACCACGAACTTCCACTGTTCCAGTCCGAAAGAGGAGGGCGATAGCCGGCCAGCCTCTAGAATGAAATTGAGGTCATCCGCGTTTAGTGGGCGGTCCACCTTAAAGAGGTGGCAGGCGTGGCGTTTTTGAAATGCGGTGGTCAGTTTGTTTTTCATGCTGGTGGCCTCTGGAGAATCACGGCATTCTAGCCATTCAAGACAAGAAACGATCGATGCGCTTATATGTGGCGGCTTCCTACCCCTGAATTCAAGGTTTTGCTCTACGGCCCCGGATTGCCGCCGGCCGGGATCAAGGCGCGCGCCCATTTCGAACCCGGTATTTTGGTGGTGCAGGGCAAGGGTCACTGGTTTACCGTTCAGTCGCAAAGCATCGCTTTGAAGACCGGGGGTTATGACGGTCGGCAGTGGCTGATTTCCTGGTATTCCCCTTCAGGGCCGATGACCGCCATGCTTCAGGGTGAGGATACGGTGGATATCTTCATCAAACATGCACCCGCTGAAATCTCCCCGGAGTTGAAACGTATCCGCAAAGCCCATGCCCGCAGCGGATGGGTGTTCAAACTTGGCATGTCCATGTTGAGCTTCTTTCTTATGGCGCCTCTGATCGCACTGGGGGTGTTCTGGATCTACGCGGACAACCTGAGTCAGTGGGCTGCGGAACAAATCAGCATAGAGCAGGAAATCCGTATGGGTAACCTGGCTTTCGCACAGATGAAGCCGAGTCTCAAACTGGTTGATGATGGCGCGGCGCATGAGGCGGTAGAACTGATCGGTGTACGGCTTACTGCCGGCGGACAGAATTACCGCTACCGATTCCATATGGCACTGGATCCGCAGGTGAATGCGTTCGCCTTACCGGGAGGGCATGTGGTGGTATTCACCGGGCTGCTCGGCAACGCTGAGAGCGCTGAAGAGCTGGCTGGCGTTCTGGCCCACGAAATCAGCCATGTGGAGCTGCGCCACACCTTGCGCAACATGATTCATGGCCTGGGGTGGCGGGCAGTGCTGGCCGTCGTTCTGGGCGATTTCAGCGGCGGAATATGGGGCGATATGGCGAGGGAGTTGGGTGGCTTGAGCTATAGCCGCGATCTGGAACGTGAGGCGGATTTTGAAGGGGCTCAGTTGTTGCGCCGCACCGGTGTGCCGGCAGGGGACATGGTTCACTTGTATGAGCGTATGGCCAAGATGAATGGGGCGCCGCCGGCTATGCTGTCCACACATCCGACTGGTTTGGAACGTATGACCGTTTTACGCGAAACCATTGCCAGTTTGGGGGACTATCCCAGTCAGCCCCTGGGCATCGATTGGAATCGGGTCAAGCGTGATCTGGCTCGACGGAATGTGAAATAACCCACAGATATGTTGATTGACTCAGCACTACACTGGCCGGAATCTACCAACCCTGACCTGTGAGCGTGTCAAGCATGGAGCCGGATAAACGAGTTTTTCCCATAGCCCGAACCCAGAAAAATCGATCCCGGACTGCCCCAAATTCCACTATTGATCCTCAACCCACCGGATTTCCGCCCACACCCATGGATATTGCAGGACTGCGCAAACGTAGCGTGATTTTCGAAGCATTGAGCGAAGAGGAAGCCGCCAGCATCATGCAAATGGCCCGCATGATGAACCACCCCGCCAAACATACCGTATTCCAGGAAGGAGAACCCGGTGACCACCTCCTGGTGGTGATGCATGGCCGGGTGAAAGTGAGCCTGGTTTCGCCGGATGGGAAAGAAGCCATCCTCAGCATCCTGGAACCGGGCGATGTCTTCGGTGAGATGGCTTTGCTGGATGGCGAGCCCCGCAGTGCCACGGTGACCACCATGGAAAAATGTTCTTTCCTGGTGCTTTGGCGGCGGGATTTCCTGCCGTTCCTGGAGCGCAACCCCCAGGTATCCCTGAAGCTCCTGGCGGCGTTATCCAAGCGTCTGCGGGCCACCAACGACATGGTGGGCGGACTCAGCTTTCTTAACCTGCCCGCGCGTCTGGCCCGTATCCTTATCAATCTGGGACAACAATACGGCAAGTTGACCGCCGAGGGCATCGCCATCGGCCTCAAATTGTCCCAGGAGGAACTCGGCAATCTGGTAGGCGTTTCCCGTGAAAGTGTGAATCGTCAGATTCGGCTATGGGTCGAGGCGGGTGTTCTGGATTACACCCATGGCACCATTATCTTGAAGAACTCCGATCTCCTGTTCCGCGAGGCCCTGAATTCGGAAAGGTGAGACTCATCGGCGATGCTGATGCGATATGAAAAAAGCCCTTCCGAATCGGAAGGGCTTTTTGTTTCCAGCAAGGCCGATTACTTGGGAGACACGCCCAAAGCCTTGATGGTTTCCATGTTGACGAAGCCGTCTACCGGCAGTCCGCGGGCTTTTTGGTAGGCGCTCACCGCATCCATGGTCTGGGCGCCGAGTTTGCCGTCAATCTGGCCTGGGTTGTAGCCGGCGGCCAGCAGGGCGTTCTGGATTTCCGTGACCTTGCTCGGTGTGGCGTTGTCCACACACAGGATCTGATGCCATTCCTCACTACCCGTCGAAGCCAGCACCTTGCCATCGATTTCAACATATTCAGCTGCGACAGGAATGCGCTTGGTTTGGGGGCCACGCACCATCTTCACGACTTCCTTTTCCACGTATTCGGCGGGAATGTTGGTAACGCGGGTGGTTTCAGGCGTTTTCAGAACTGACTTTGTCACCGTGGTGTATTCGGCTGCCACGTCTTCATACTTCACGCTGGCCGCCGTACGAAGCACCTTCCTGGTTTCGCTCTTGTATTCGGCGGGCACCTCGATGAGGCAATAAATTTCACCTGTCTTCTCGTCGATCTTCTGGATATTGGTTGAATTTCCGGGTTTCCAGGTGGAGTAGGCCGGCTTGACCAGAATGGTTTCCGTGACAGTGTCGTAGAGGGCCGGGGTCTCGATGGCACGGCGGTAGGCCGGTCGCACCAGCACTTTTTCCTGGACCGTTTCCCAGACGGCGGGAACAACTTCCATCGTTTGCGAGGCTTCCTTGACCAGGCACTTTTCCTTGACGGTCTGGAACTGGGCAGGATCGATTTCAATCCGCTCGCTGGCCGGCTTGACCATCTCGCGAATCTTGGTGCCAGTGAACTCGGGTTTGGAGACGAACTTGCCATAGCACTCGCCCGGCTTGGCATTGGGCAGGTTGCTCTTGATCGTCACATTGGGTTTGACCGGAACGGGGGCCGGGCTCTGGGCGGGCGCGATGGGTTCCACGCAGGTCTGACCGAGGAGTTCCTTGCCGGGACAGCCAATGGTCCGGTACAGCTCGTAGTTGGTGGTATTCCCGCCAACGTTCGCCGGGTCGTAGTAACGCGCTTCGGCGAGGGTGGTTCCGGAAAATGCGCCGCAGCCTGCGGCAAATAGAGCGATGTTCAGTGCTTTCAGGGAAATATGCATTTGAGTCTCCTAGACGAGGGGTACGGACGAAATCGCGAAATGGTCAGGAATGTGAGGCTATCCAGGTTCACCCAAGGATAACGAAAGCGGATGCCAACAGTGCGCGTGCAACAATATGGAATTTAGCCACTTGCTTCCGAAGAGGGCAAATCCTCAATAAACGTACCGTACAACAAGCTTGGTGTTTGGACTGTGAGCGCCTTCACACCGTCGGGCACTTGATGAATTATTCATGGCTGTTCGCGGGAAGCGACATGTCTCCGATCAATATTGACGAGTCGTTTCCCCGTGTTTTCAGCTTTCAATGATACTGGTGATATTTGTGGCGAGTACACACTTAGGCTTCAGCGGGAACTCTGCGTGAACTTTTCCAATGTCCTGACATCTGGTGTCCTGCTGCGTCGCTATCAGCGTTTCCTGGCCGATGTGTGCCTCTCTTCCGGCGAAACCGTGACTGCCCACTGCGCCAATACCGGCTCCATGCTGGGCTTGAATTTGCCGGGTGGCCGGGTTTGGCTATCCCGATCCGACAATCCCAAACGCAAGCTGGCCTGGACGTGGGAATTGGTGGAGACAGCTTCAGGTACGCTGGTCGGTATTCATACCGGACGAGCCAACGGCTTGGTCCGAGAAGCACTGGAAGCCGGCCTGATTCCGGAACTGGCTGGATTCGATGGCATAAAACCCGAGGCCCGCCTGTCAGCGCACAGCCGCACCGATCTGTTGCTGGATTTCTCGGGGCGGCCCTGCTTTGTGGAAGTCAAGAACCTCACCGCCGCAGTGTCCGGCGGGGAAGGGTTTTTCCCCGATGCAGTCAGTGAAAGAGCCCACAAGCATCTGGTGGAGCTGACTGACGTGGTGCGGCGGGGCGCACGGGCTGCCGTGGTGTTCTGTGTGCAGCGGGATGATGTGGTGCGGGTGTGTCCTGCCGATCACATTGATCCGATTTTCAGTCGGGCACTGCGGGATGCAGCCATGGCTGGGGTGGAGCTGTATGCCTTGGGTGCGCGCCTGACGCTCGAGTCCATCACGCTGGAGCGGTGCTTGCCGGTTGTGTTGTAGCCGAAGGAGCCACTGTTTTATTCCCGCACGGTTGCAATGCCCCGTGTCCCATCCGCGTGAATAAATCAGTGGTTCCTTAGCGCCGCCGGAACCAGCCGGTCAAGCTGAGCCGTTCGCGCCGGGCGGGCTGCACTTCGTGCCAGAAACGCTCGGACAGGAAAGTCACCAGAGTCCCGCCGGTTGGCGCGATTTCCAATGCCGCTCCGTTTTCCTCCGGCCAGAAACGTAACATCCCTCCGTCTTCCCTTTGCCAGTCATCGTTGAGGTAGAGGATCACCGTCAAGCTGCGCCGGTCGTCGTTGCGGAAACGGTCGAGATGGCGTTGATAACCGGCACCCGGCGGAAAGATGGCGAAGTGCAGTTCCACGTCGAACAGGCCCAGGAAGAGGTTCTGGTTGACCGCAAGGCGCAGTTTTTCCAGTTTTTCCAGTACCGATTTCAGAACTGGGCCTGATTGGTTTTCATCCAGCCAAAGCACGTGGTCGCCGCGGATTTCAGAGCGGACTGTCGCTTGCCCCCGGCCAATGCCCGCGGCATGGAAAGCCCCCGTGGCAAATGCCTGCCGGCATTCCGCACGCAGCCCGCCGGTTTCCTCGCCGGTCAGAAAATCATGGCTGATGCACCAGCCGGTCTCGGCCAAAACCGAGACGATGGCGTCCGTCTGGGAGAAAACATGCTGGCTGGCCGCCATGGCTCGACTCAGTATTTGACCCGTACCCGCCAAGTGAGTGTGGCCTTGCCTTCGGCCGGAACGGGAATGCTCCAGATGGCGTTGTGGGCCGATTCCTTCTTGTGGGGGTGGCTTTCCTGGAGCATCTGCCATTCGCCTGAGATGGGTTCCACCACGGTGACGACGACCTTCTCGCTTTTCGCGTTGCGGATTTCCATCTGGTAGGCGGTTTCGATCATGCCTCCGCGGGTATTGAATCCGGTCAGCTTCTGAAAGTCGGTCTGTTTCTTGTCGGCGGTGATGTCAAATGCCTCGCCCAGTTTCAGCCTGATGGTTTCGCCTTTTGCAGTGTGGTCGATGCGATCCTCGCCGACGAACTGGGCGCGGCCGGCGCTGTCCTTCTTGTAGACCCGTACAATGCCTTTGGGCAGGGGCACACCTAGGCCAGTATTTTCACCCTTCTCGCTTTTTTCGCTCTTGTTGAGAAACTCCATGTACACACCGGGTTTCATCTTCTTGCCCAGGTCGCCAAACTGCCCCGCGTAATACCAGTCACCACCGGTCAGGCGGTATTCCTTGTCCACCTGGACTTTCTGGGCGGATAGCAGGGCCACCTGCTTGGTCTGGTTGTCCAGCAGGGTGGTGAGCCGATCCAGGGTGTAGAGGTGGTACTCGAACAGCCCTTCTTCCTGCATCTGAGGTGCCGCGTCGGCCATGGCCATGGCTTTGGCCATCATGGGCGCCCGCGCCCGCTCGGGCTGGGCACGGTTCACTTCACCAGCGATGAGTTGCAGGCGGGCGTTGTTGTAGGCAGTTCCACTGGTATTGGTCAGTGTCACCCAACCGTTGAGATCGATGTTGTCTTCCTTGCTTGACAACTCGGCCACGTAATCGGCCTTCCAGGTCAGGCCTCCGGTCAGATAGGACAACTCCATGCCCTGTTCGGCGGTGGCATTGGCTGAGGTGAGAAAGCCGGTAGGCGTCACCTCGGTACGGAAAACCATGGATAGGGTCGGTCGATCACGCAGGTGGGCAGGAACGCCGGTGAAGGCCAGGCGACCGGGATTGGGCAGGCTCGTTTCCACCCGGTCGCTGAATTTCAGCACCACGCCGTTATTGGCGGCCAGTACGGTTGCATACTCGCTTATCTCCACACCGGTAATGGGTTGGTTGCGGATCACCCTGACCGGTTCGCCCACTGACTCCTCCAGCAGCTTCTGGGGGGTGAGCAGGTCGAAGTCGAAGTTCTGTTCCAGCAGGGTCAGCTTCTTGCCGTCCAGGGAGCGCAGCAGAGCCGTTTCAGGCTGAATATGGGCGGAGACGTCGCGCCAGGCAAGCAGGTTCTCGCCATTGATGACCTTGACCTTGCGGGCGTCTTTCACCAAGGCCAGATCGCCGTTGTAGATGGTCACCGCCAGACCGGTCTGGTCAGCGGCATTGCTTGGCCTTTCCTCGGCCGCTTGGACGGTGCCCGCAGCCAGGAGGGCCAGGACGAGGAGGGTGCGTTTCATATTGGTTCTCCCGGAATTGCTCATGATGTTTCTCACAGTTTGACTCCATTCGGACAAGCGTCCGGATCCATTAACACGTCCACACCGGCCACGGGCCGGATGGCAGCGGCGGGGAGAGGTTTACCGCGTCGCCAGCGCGCAAGTGCCTCCCGCTTGTCTGCGCCGGTCACCAGAAAAAGTCCCCGCCGAGACCGGGACAGTCTGTCGGCCGACAGACTTACTCTTTCCGGCGGCGGCTTCGGGGCATCTGCCACCGTCAGCACGGCAGCCGAGTTTTCCACCTCACCCCAGTCGTGCCCGGGGAAAAGACTGGCGGTGTGCCCATCCTGGCCCAGGCCCATCAGTACCAAGTCGAACAGCCCAACTCCGGAAAGTTCCCTGGAGTAGGCTCGGGCTGCCTGTTCGGCACCTTGCTCTGCAGGTATGACATGCAGGTTGTCGGCCGGTAGTGCAATGTGATCCAGCCATGCTTCCCTGGCCATGTGGCTGTTGCGTTCCGCATTATCCGCCGGCAGACAACGTTCATCGCCGAACCAGATCTGCCAGCGGGACCAGTCGTGGTGCTCGCCAGCCAGCGCTTGATAAAGCCGACGTGGAGTGCCTCCGCCGGCCAGGACGATGTGAAACTCATTGCGGGCCGGCAGAGCCTCGACTTCCGCTTCTGCAACCAAGGCAAGTGCACGGGCCAACCAATCGGCTTGGTTGGCAGCCACATGCCAGCGGGTCATCGAAGGACTATCGGGCAGCATCGGGAAGCTTCACCAAACCGGATAAAATCACCCGAATTTTATCCCGAGCCACCATGAACCCCGTCCTCGTCTTCGACATCGAAACCATTCCCGACATCGCCGGGTTGCGCCGTCTCCACAATGTGGGGGACGAGGCCAGCGACCACGAAGTGGGGGAAATGGCCTTCCTCATGCGCCGCCAGCAGACCGGCGGCTCCGATTTCATGCCCCATTACCTGCAACGGGTGGTGACCATTTCCTGCACCCTGCGGGAAGGCGACCGTTTCCGGGTGTTCTCCCTGTCCGAGCCGGAGGCTACGGAGGGCCAGATCGTCCAGCGCTTCTTCGACGGCATCGAAAAATACACCCCCCAACTGGTGAGCTGGAACGGCGGCGGCTTCGACCTGCCGGTGCTGCACTACCGGGCCATGCTGCATGGTGTCACCGCGCCAAAATACTGGGATTGGGGCGACGACGACCGGGATTTCAAATACAACAACTACCTGAGCCGCTACCACACCCGCCACCTGGACCTGATGGACGTGCTGGCCATGTATTCCGGCCGCGCCAACGCCCCCCTGGACCAGCTGGCCAAGCTCTACGGCTTTCCCGGCAAGCTGGGCATGGACGGTTCCGAGGTCTGGCCCGCCTATCAGCGCGGCGAGATCGCCGCCATCCGCGATTACTGCGAAACCGATGTGGTGAACACCTGGCTGGTCTACCTGCGCTTCCGGAAAATGCGTGGAGAGCTCACCGCCGAGCAGTACGAGCAGGAAATCACCCTGGTGCGCACCAGCCTGGAGGAAATCGGCGCGGACCACTGGTTCGAGTTCCTGGAGGCCTGGGAAGCATGAGAACGCCGGTCGACAGCGCCACGCCCCTCGCCATCGAATCCCTGGACCACGAAGGTCGGGGCGTCGGCCATCAGGACGGCAAGACCATTTTTGTGGACGGTGCCCTCACCGGCGAAACGGTGATCTTCGCCAGCTACCGCAAGAAGCCCAATTTCGAGCAGGCCCAGGCCACGCGCATCCTGAAACCCAGTCCGTTCCGGGTGAAGCCGGCCTGTCCCTGGTTCGGCATCTGTGGCGGCTGTTCCCACCAGCACCTGGAAGAATCCGCCCAGGTGGCGGCGAAGCAGAGGGTACTGGAAGATTGC
>CAZEOR010000018.1:0-17262 GCA_964513695.1 uncultured Thiobacillus sp. | reverse complement strand
TGGTGTGCGGCTACGGCGACGTGGGCAAGGGCTCCGCCCAGGCCCTGCGCGCCCTCTCCGCCCAGGTCTGGGTCACGGAAGTCGATCCCATTTGCGCCCTCCAGGCCGCCATGGAAGGCTACCGCGTGGTGACCATGGAATATGCCGCCGACAAGGCCGACATCTTCGTCACCGCCACCGGCAACTACCACGTCATCACCCACGACCATATGGCCGCCATGAAGGACCAGGCCATCGTCTGCAACATCGGCCACTTCGACAACGAGATCGACGTCGCCTCCGTCGAGAAGTACGAGTGGGAAGAGATCAAGCCCCAGGTCGACCACATCATCTTCCCCGACGGCAAGCGCATCATCCTGCTGGCCAAGGGCCGCCTGGTGAACCTGGGCTGCGCCACCGGCCATCCGTCCTACGTGATGTCCAGTTCCTTCGCCAACCAGACCATCGCCCAGATCGAGTTGTTCACCCGCACCAGCGAGTACCCGGTAGGGGTCTACACCCTGCCCAAGCACCTGGACGAGAAGGTCGCGCGCTTGCAGTTGAAGAAGCTGAACGCCCAGCTCACCACCCTCACCGAACAGCAGGCAGCCTACATCGGCGTGCCGGTACAGGGGCCGTACAAGGCCGAGCACTACCGGTATTAACTCACTGATTCAACTAGCTGAATATTCCATGGGGGCCTCCAGGATCGGCATCACTTCATCCTGCGCCCCGCTTGGTTTTCGACGCGAGATTTGTGTGGGTCCACTTTGACTTAGCCGCACGACACTGGAGTGGAATACAACCGTGCGCCCTTCCAACTTGAGTAACCGTTGGAAGGAAAAAAGTGAGGGCATGACCACCTCAAGTTGTGCAAAAAAATACCGATAAATAGCGTGTGGCATAATCCAGCACGCTTTTTTACCGTAGTGGGAGAATCCGAATGAAGCGATATCTATTGCCAATCGTCCTGTCTGGACTATTGACAGCCTGTGCCAATGATCCGATCTACCCACCCGCTCCTGTCAAAGCAGCGGATGCCTCCGATTGGCATTACCTCCTGGGACCAGGAGATTCGGTCAGTGTGTTCGTGTGGGGCAACCCAGAAGTTTCCGGTTCCTTCCCAATCCGACCGGATGGCAAGATGACCATGAATTTGGCTGAGGACTTGCCTGCAAGTGGAAAAACCCCCTCGCAACTGGCAAGGGACATTGAGAAACTTCTTGCCCGCTATATTCAGGATCCCATCGTCACCGTGATCGTATCCGGAGGTGTCGGACCCTTTAGCCAACAAATCCGGGTCTTGGGTCAAGCCGCAAAACCCCAAGCCCTTAACTATCGCGAAAACATGTCTCTCGTAGACGTGATGATCGCGGTGGGAGGGATAACTGACTTTGCAGCCGGAAACCGTGCCAGCATCCTCCGTGTTGTAGACGGCAAGCCACAACAATACGGCGTCAGGCTGGAAGATTTGGTGAAGGGTGGCGATGTGTCGGCCAATGTGGATATGCGTCCAGGTGATGTGTTGATCATCCCGGAAAGCTGGTTCTAAGCCTCTTCGGCATGGCGATTAACCCTGCCAGGAGAATTCAGGGATGAGTGAAGCATTCGAGCAAGTTTTTGGGTATGCGCGTGCGGTATGGCGTAGGCGCTGGCTGGTGTTATTCACCGCCTGGAGCATTGCCATCGTTGGATGGGTCTGGGTCTATCTTCTTGAGAACCGCTATCAGGCACAAGCGCGTGTATACGTAGATACTCAATCGCTTTTACGCCCTCTGCTATCCGGTTTGGCTGTGCAGCCTAATGTGGACCAACAAGTTTCCATGATGACCCGCACCCTTGCCAGCCGCCCAAATCTCGAAAAAGTGGCGCGGATGACCGATTTGGATCTACGCGCCAAAACCCCCCAGCAGCAAGAGGATCTCTATTCCCGGCTAGCATCAAAAATCAAGTTGCAAGGCACGGAGCGTGAAAACCTCTATACGATTTCCTACGAGAACTCCAATCCAGACCTTGCCAAGCGAGTCGTGCAAGCGTTACTCACAATTTTTACCGAGAGCAGTCTGGGCGGTACTCGTAAGGATATTTCCAATACTCAGAAATTTATTGAAGATCAACTCAAGAACTACGAGACAAAGTTGCTTGAGAAAGAAAAGCAATTAGAAGAATTCAAACGACGTAATGTCGGCACTATGCCTGGCCAGGGAGGGGATTATTACGCCAAGCTCAATGAAATGAGCCACGCTTTGGAGCAAGCCAAGCTTGACTTGGAAGAGGCGACTAACCGCAAAAAACAGCTTCAACAACAACTTGATGATCAAGAAGAAGTTCTGGTTACGCCCGCTCCAGGCATGGCTAGCAGTGCTGGCTCAGCACTGGATGGGCGTATTTCCGCCTTGCAAACACAGATGGACAATCTGCGTTTGCGGTACACCGAGATGCACCCGGAGATTGCCCGCACCAAGCAACTGATAACCCGGCTTCAGGAACAGAAGAAGCAGGAAGATGATGCACTCAAAGCTCAGTCCCAAACTCAGAGCGCAGGCATAAAGGCACAAAACCCCGTTTATCAGCAGTTGTCCATTGCAATCGCCGAAGCAGATGCCAGTATGGCCTCGCTCAAGGCACGCGTGAATCAAGTGCAGAAAAAGCGCAATGAGCTATTCGGTTCCGTGGATCGAATTCCCCAGATCGAAGGGGAATTCACTCAGCTCATGCGTGACTATGAGGTTTATAAGAAAAATTATGCCGATTTGCTTTCCCGCCGCGAGACAGCGACTCTCTCAGGAGAAGTTGAAAGTAAAACTGATGTCATCGATTTTCGGGTAATTGACCCGCCACGCGTCCCGAACGAACCATCTTGGCCAAACCGTCCTTTGCTGGTAACGGCTGTTCCATTAGGGGGTATTGGTGTGGGTTTTGCCATCGCTTTTCTATTGGCTCAGTTGCGACCGACTGTCGAGGGGCGCCGTCAGCTTCGCGAGTTGACCAGTCACCCGTTGCTCGGTCTTGTGACAATGATCGAGACGGATTTTGCGCGCCGGAGTGAACGACGCTCGAATCTGTTGTTTGCAGGAGGTGGTGCGGCTTTGTTACTGGCACTCGTCGCTCAGTTGATTTACTACCTTGTTCTTTCACCGGCAGCGTAGGCAAAGGAGCTGACATGAGCATTATCGAACGCGCAGCTGGGAAATTGGGGCACCCGGATTCCCCACCAACAACGATTCACCCCGTCAGGAGTCCCCTGCCTGAAGAAGATAGCGGGCGGTTGATTGAAGCGGCGATCGAAAGGGCAGAAGCCTCGTTCGGCTTGCCGCCGGCCGCAACCAAACTCTCGCATCAGCCTGTTACGGAAGATGACGATGGTCCGGCCACAGTCATTGGCAGCCAACGTGGGTCAGTCGATCTGACCAGGCTAAGACTGATGGGTGCGCTCACGCCGGATGCGGGACGTAGCAAGATCGCGGAAGAATATCGGCTGATCAAACGTCCCCTGTTAACGAATGCATTGGGCCACGCGGGAAATCCCCCCGTTCCCAACGGCAACCTAATCATGGTTACCAGTTCTGTTCCGGGAGAGGGCAAATCTTTCACCGCAATCAATCTCGCCATCAGCATGGCTACTGAACTGGAAAACACGGTGTTATTGGTTGATGCGGACGTAGCAAAATCCTCTGTGGTTCGTTACCTGGGTCTGTCGTCGGAAAAAGGGTTGTTGGATGTCCTGCGTGATCCCAGCGTGGAGCTGTCCGATGTCTTGATCAAAACGGATATCGCCAAACTGACCGTACTTCCTTCCGGCCGAGGCTTCGCGCATGCCACTGAACTCCTGGCGAGTTCGGCGATGAAAACCTTCGTAAAAGATATATCCACCCGTTACCACGATCGGATCATCATTTTCGATTGCCCACCGTTGCTTGCGACTAGCGAGGCTTCCGTTCTGGCAACTTACATGGGGCAGATTGTATTCGTGGTCGAAGCTGAGAGCACGCCGCAGGAGGCCATCAAGGAGGCGTTGTCCCATCTGAATGACTGCGAACATGTTGGTATCGTATTGAACAAAGCGCCCATCAAGACTGGGGCTGGCGATTATTATGGGTATGGATACGGCTATGGTGGTTATGGCGAGTACAGCCAACAGAAGCAGTAGGTATATTTTCCTGCTGGCTTTCCTGCTACCCACCACAGGCAATGCTGGTGACTGGAAATTTACGCCCACGATATCTGTGAGCGAGCGTTACTCGGATAACGTTTCTCTATCCACCAACAATCCAGAGTCATCGTTTCTGACGGAAATCACACCGGGGTTCAATCTGAGGAGTCAGGGCGGGAAGGGCAGCCTGTCTGTAGACTATGGCTTGCAAGCACTGCTTTATACCCATGACAGTGGAGCCAACGGTTTCAACAACCGTCTCGCGGCCAAGATGCACACGGAATTGCTTGACGACAGTTTCCTGCTTGATGCCAGTGCAAATATTAGCCAGCAGAGCACCAGCCTGACTGGCGCCACGGGTACAGAAAACTACAACACGACTGGCAATCGTAGCGAAACCCGTTCCGCCAGTCTCACTCCATCTTGGCGCACTCGGTTCGGAAACACCGCGCAATTCGAAACACGCTGGCAGTTGACTTATACCGATTCGGATAACGGCACCCTTTCGGGGACAACAGGTAACTCCCTGAGCCTGAGCCTGAATAGTGGCAGTGCATTCAATCGAATCCCATGGGGACTGTCTTACCGGCTCCAGAACTCTGACGGAAATGCTTCCGCCGATCGCAACTCCAGCTTGAGCGGTAGCCTGGGCTATATCTTCAGTCCCAAGACACGACTGACACTAAGCCTTGGAAAAGACAGCAATAACGGCACGACATCAGGGTTCAACAATGCGAGCGGCATATTCTGGAACCTCGGTTTCAGTTGGGTACCCTCCACACGAACCAATCTGGAAGTCACGACAGGACACCGCTATAGCGGCAATTCCTATGGGCTGAATTTCACCCATCGCACCCGCAAGACCACATGGTCGCTGAAATATAGCGAGGACATTACTCAGACATTTGGGCAGGTAAATGGCGAGGATACCTATCTCTGCCAAGGTTTGCAGATGAAGGTTCCTGCGGGAACGTCACCCGATCCTGCACTATGCCCAGCTCCTTTCCTGATCAACCGTTTCTATTCGGCCACACAGTTGGTGAACGACACCACACTAAACAAAGCTTGGGTCGGTTCGGCAACCTATCAAACGGGAAAGAGCACTTACAGTTTAAGCCTGAACAAGAGTCGGCGGGAATTGCTGACCAGTGGCACCCGCGACGATAGTAGTAGTCTCGGTGGTAGTTGGACATTGCAGCTTGGCCCCCGAATGACTTCGTCTCTATCCCTTACGGCAAGCCACGCAGAAACTACAGTTAGCCAGAGTGACGACTGGACCCTCGCTTGGGTTTTGTCCAGGCAATTGTCACGCCAGACCACAGGTAGCCTTGATGTCCGAAGAGTGGAGAGAGACTCCGGCTCCACCTCCGGTGCATACAAGGAAAACAGCGTATCCGCGCGCGTCAACATGAGTTTCTGACGATGTACGAAAGTTATTACCATCTCCGTGACAAGCCGTTTCAGCTCAATCCCGATCCCCGTTTTTTCTTCGCAAGCAAAGGGCACAAACGGGCATTTGCTTATCTGGAATACGGTCTTTCACTGGGTGAAGGATTTATCGTCATCACGGGTGACGTAGGGGCTGGCAAAACCTTACTGGTGAAAAGCCTGCTGAAAAAGCTGGAAAACGGCAGCTATTTGATTGGCCAACTGGTCAGCACACAGCTTGATGCCGACGACACGCTCCGCAGCGTGGCCACTTCATTCGGCCTACAGGCCGAAGGGATCACCAAATCAGCCCTTCTCAAGAGTCTGGAAGACTACCTAAGGCTTGCCGTGCGTCAAAACCGCCGGCCTCTGCTTATCGTGGATGAGGCCCAAAACCTGAATCCGCGCGCAGTGGAAGAATTGCGCATGCTGTCCAACTTCCATGAGAGTGACAAGCCATTGCTTCAGAGTTTCCTGCTGGGGCAGCCGGAATTCCGCGACACGATCCAGAGCCCGGAGATGTTGCAACTGCGCCAGCGGGTCATCGCGTCTTACCACCTTGGACCTCTGGATCGGACTGAAACCATTCAGTACATCATCCATCGCCTCAACACCGCTGGGTGGCAGGGGAATCCCTCGTTCAGCGAAGATGCCTTCGATGTGATCCACCAATTCTCCGGTGGTGTTCCTCGCCGAATCAATACGCTGTGCGACCGGTTGTTGTTGTTCGGATACCTTGAGGAGCGTACCCATCTCGACTCCGCTGCTGTGCAGGAAGTCATCAGCGACCTCCAGCAGGAAGTTCACCATCAGGCTCCCCGTCAGCGTGTGCAGGAATCGGCCCCTGTTGCACATAGTTCTGCCATGCCCGGCACCGAGCTTGCCTCCCCGCAACTTTCGGCACAGATGCCGGAAGATCTGGAGGCGCGCCTGATCGCCATGGAACGCTCACTAAACAGGCTCATACCTCTGGTGCGTAAAGTGCTGTACACGGTGACCTCCGGCCAGGAAAGCGAATGAGCACGGAGATCATCTGCGTGGTTGGGGCGCGACCCAACTTTATGAAGATCGCGCCTATCATGGCAGCCTTTTCGGCAGTGCCCATCGCCGCCAAGCTGGTCCACACTGGCCAGCATTATGACCCGGCCATGAGCGACAGTTTTTTCGAACAGCTTGGCATACCACGCCCTGACGTGAACCTTGAAGTGGGTTCCGCCACCCATGCGGTACAGACAGCCGAGATCATGCGCGCCTTTGAACCCGTTCTGGACGTGGAGCGACCACGAGCCGTTCTGGTGGTTGGCGACGTCAACTCCACCATCGCTTGTGCCTTGGTGGCCGCCAAAAAGGGCGTGAAAGTCATTCATGTGGAGGCAGGGCTGCGCAGTTTCGACCGCGCCATGCCGGAGGAGATCAATCGGGTACTCACCGATCAGATTTCCGATCTGCTCTTCACAACTGAGCGCGCGGCCCTGGACAACCTGATCCGGGAAGGCATCGCACCGGAAAGAGTGAAATTTGCCGGCAACGTCATGATTGATACCCTCCGCATGCATCTGGATCGCGCCGTACCGGCGCAGCAGACACTTGGCGGCAAGCCTGCGCGTGGCTACGCGGTGGTGACACTGCACCGGCCGTCCAACGTGGATGACCCGGTCGTTTTTCGCGCCTTGCTGGAAACCCTCAACCAGGTCGCCCGTGAGGTGGATGTCGTCTTCCCCATCCACCCCCGCACCCGCGCCACAGCCGACCGCTTTGGTCTGGCTTCCCTGCTTGATCAACCCGGCATACGCCTGTTGCCACCCCAGGGATACCTCGAAATGCTGGGATTGACCCGGGATGCCACCGTGGTATTGACCGACTCGGGGGGCTTACAGGAAGAAACCACCGCCTTGGGAGTACCTTGTATCACATTGCGTGAAAACACAGAGCGACCCATTACCTTGACCGAAGGGACAAATACCCTGACAGGTCCAGTGCCCGACAAGATTTTGCAGTGTTTCACGGACATCCTGGCCACCGGCGGCAAACGAGGCCGAATTCCCGAATTCTGGGATGGATCCAGCGCAAAACGCATTGCCGATACTCTCCGCGACTGGCTGGATAAAGGCTGAAAATGCGATGCACCGGCATCACCAATGTGATGAGCGTGGACGTGGAAGACTACTTTCAGGTCGGTGCCTTCGAAAACGCCATTGCTCGAGATGAATGGGACCACTGGCCATGCAGGGTCGAAGCCAACGTAGCTCGTATCCTGGCTTTATTCGAGCGCCATGGGATCAAGGCTACTTTTTTTACGTTGGGATGGATCGCAGAACGCTATCCTGGCGTGGTTCAAGCCATCGTGTCCAACGGCCATGAACTGGCCAGCCACGGTTACGGGCATCAGCGCGCAACAACACTGACGCCGGAGCAGTTCCGGGCCGATGTAATCCGCGCCAAGGAGTTGCTGGAAGATATCGGTGGTGTGGTCGTATCCGGTTACCGGGCGCCCAGTTTTTCCATCAACCACCATAGTCTCTGGGCGCTGGACGTATTGGCCGAAACCGGGCATCGCTACAGCTCAAGCATCTATCCTATCTCCCATGATCATTACGGCATGCCTGACGCACCACGTTTTCCCTACCGGCCAGAGCGTTGTCCGCGACTCCTGGAGATGCCACCCACCACAGTGGATTGGCGCGGTCGCAACTTGCCCGCCGCAGGGGGCGGATATTTCCGTCTTCTGCCCTATGCAGCATCCCGTTGGCTCATTAGCCAAGTCAACCACCAGGATCGGCGTCCGGCCATGTTCTATTTTCATCCCTGGGAAGTAGATCCGGGACAGCCGCGTATTCCCGGAGCCCCGCTCAAAAGCCGTTTTCGCCACTACGTCAATCTGAATCGCATGGAGCGAAAACTGGATCGGCTGTGCCAAGATTTTCGTTGGGGCCGGGCTGATCAAGTTTACGCAACCGAACTCGCCTGATATTCATGAGCCTGACCGTACGTTCCGCCCTGGATAGGGATGACGCAGCCTGGGATACCTTTGTTCTTGGCCTGCCCGAAGCCACTTTCTTTCACCGATTTGGATGGAAACGGGTCATTGAGCAAGCATTCCGGCATCGAACACATTTTCTCCTGGCCGAGCGAAATGGAAACATCGAAGGGGTGTTGCCACTGGCCGAAATCAAGAGCCGACTGTTCGGGCATAGCCTCATTTCCACCCCGTTCTGCGTCTATGGCGGAATCGCTGCCGCCACTTCGGAAGCACGCGCCCTCCTGGACGCCCATGCCCAGAAATTGGCTGTCGAATTGGGTGTTGGCCATTTGGAATACCGGGATCGGGACACGGCCCATGACGAAACGTGGCCCGGCACCGATCTTTATGTCACCTTCCGCAAGCAGATCGACCCGGAAGTGGAAAAAAACATGCTGGCCATCCCCCGCAAACAGCGGGCAATGGTGCGTAAGGGCATCAAGAATGAACTCACAACGGAACTGGAAGCTGGTGTCGACGGCTTCTTCAGCGTATTCGCCGACAACGTACATCGGCACGGCACACCAGCCCTGCCGAAACGCTTCTTCAGCCTCTTGCGACAGGAGTTCGGCAACAACTGCGAGGTAATGCTGGTGCGTGGCCCAGATGGCAAGCTGCTGAGCAGCGTACTCAGCTTCTATTTCCGGGACGAGGTGCTGCCTTACTACGCGGGGGATACCGAAGGCGCCCGTGCACTGGCTGCCAACGATTTCAAGTACTGGGAACTGATGCGGCGAGCCTGTGAACGCGGCATCCGGATTTTCGATTACGGCCGAAGCAAGACAGGTACCGGCCCCTTTGATTTCAAGCGCAACTGGGGATTCGAACCTCAGCCGCTCAAGTATCGCTACAAACTAATCACAGCGGATCGGGTGCCGGAAAACAACCCCAACAATCCCAAGTACCGATTGTTCATCCAAGCTTGGCAACGCCTGCCTTTGCCAGTGGCCAACTTTCTGGGACCTTTCATTGTGCAAAATCTCGGCTAGTCATATGCCCAGGCCTGGAGCACCGCACTTACCTAGAGAACGGCGCTCATGCTGGGCATCAACTGTTTCTACCCGGTTACCGGCTGATGACTGCGGCATGATGGCAAGGGTTGCCGCCACATTCTGTCACGGGAAATATGAGGCCCTTTAAGCCCAGACGAGCAGGGCCATTCCCTCGGACCCATCTTTGATGACATTAGACATCTCCAACACCCTCCACCGTTGGTACGAACTGCCGGATGAGCGATCGCGTATTCCTGGGATGGCTGGAATGCGCGGTCTTGCCGTGCTATTGGTTTTCTACGTGCATGCTCACGATAACCTTGGGTTTTTATTGAAAGAAGGAACACGGCTTCAACAAGCATCCTTTTTTCTGGGTCAGATCGGTCACATAGGTGTGGATATCTTCTTCCTGCTGAGTGGCTACCTAATCTATTCGGCTGCAATCAAACCCAGCTTAAGGCTCGGCCGTTTCTGGCTGCGCCGGATCGAGCGCATTTATCCCGCCTTCTTTGCCGTATTCCTGCTGTATGCAATCTTGTCCCTGGTATTGCCTGGGAGGTCCAAGTTTCCCGAGGATATCTATCAGCTAGCGATTCTCCTGATGGGAAACTTATTCCTCCTGGCAGGACTATTTCCGATCGAACCTGTCATCACTGTGACGTGGTCATTGAGTTTCGAGATTTTCTATTACCTCACCATTCCACTCCTGATCATTGCCACAGGAATGCGAAGCTGGCCCCGATCTTGGCGGATCACCTTCTTCCTTGGGCTCGCATTGCTGTTCTCTCTCCTGTTCTATGGCCCTTTATATCGGCCGGGTTATTGGACCCCAGCTCGTTTGATGATGTTTGTCGCCGGCATCATTCTGTTTGAGCATCTCTCGGCAGCATCGCCCAGAGCACCAACAAAACCTGGAATATGGAAGGATTTTGCCGTGGCGGGCATCTTCCTCGCCGCGTTACCCATATTCTTCTGGTTGTACGATCAGGGTGTACGGACGGAATCGACAACCGAGATGGCCACCATCCTATTGACCAAAGTCGCCCTCCTTGCCGCCTCAACCTACCTACTCTGCGCCCATTGTTTTACCCGTGCCGGGAGCTTGCATAGGGTATTCGAATGGGCGCCGATACGTTGGTTGGGCAACATGAGTTATTCCTATTATTTGATCCATGCATTGGCCGTGCATGCAACCGCCCAAGCCATTAAAGCGCTGGTTCCGGAAGAGCGCCAGTCACCTATTGTCTATCTGATAGCAACCCCTGTCGCGTTCGCCCTCTCTCTCATCCTTGCCACAATGCTGTTTCTCCTCATCGAGCGTCCGCTCTCACTCGATCAAAGAATTAGAACAATATTCCAGGCACGCCAGGACTCGTCCATTTGCGGCTCCCTCAATCGGCAACCTCGAAATAATCCATGAAAGATTTGCTGTTCCTGGCCCAACGTTGTCCGTATCCGCCAAACAAGGGGGACAAGATCACGACTTGGAATCTGCTCAAGTACTTGTCTGCGAGATACCGGGTGCACTTGGGTACATATATTGATGATCCCCATGACTGGCAATACGCCGATGTGCTCCGCCAGCAGTGCCAGTCAGTCTATCTGGCGAACCTGAATCCAACGTATTGCAAATTCAAGTCACTGACGGGACTACTTACGGGCGAAGCCTTGAGCGTCTCCTTTTACCGTCATTCCGCCATGCAAGCCTGGGTGAATAACAAACTGGCTACAGGCGTTGAACGTGTCTTCGTGTACTCATCGGCCATGGCACGCTATGTGTTGAATACCACCGGACCGGTGCGCATCATGGATTTTGCCGATATCGATTCCGACAAGTGGCGCCAGTATGCCGAGGTGGCCCGCTGGCCCATGTCCTGGATCTATCGTCGGGAAGGCAGCAAATTGTTGCAGTGGGAACGCAACATCGCACGGAAATTCGACCATAGCCTGTTCATATCAGAGGCTGAGGCAGATGACTTCCGGAAACTGGCACCTGAATCAGCGGGGAAGATTGCCGCACTGTCAAACGGAGTCGATTCAAATTACTTCTCGCCCGATCGCGACTATCCCAACCCATATCCCTTGGAAAGCCCGCAACTGGTCTTCACCGGGGCCATGGATTACAGGCCCAACATTGATGCGGTTGTTTGGTTCGCTCGAGAAGTACTGCCGCTTATCAGACAACACCATTCCAATGCCGGCTTTTGTATTGTCGGCAATCGACCCGCAGCTGAGGTTCAGGACTTGTCCAGCATCCCCGGAGTCCTTGTGACTGGCCGGGTTGAGGACGTGAGACCCTATCTTGCTCATGCCGCAGCAGTGGTAGCACCACTGCGAATCGCGCGTGGCATACAGAACAAGGTATTAGAAGGCATGGCGATGGCCAAAACCGTGGTGTGCAGTCCCCAGGGCCTGGAAGGGATTACGGCAGACGTTGGCCAGGAATTGCTTGTGGCGGAAGGAGCAGCGGCCTTCGCTGATTCCTGCCAACAGGTCATGGCTGGCCTGGATCTGGGTCAAACGGCCAGGAAACGTGTCCTGAATGACTATGATTGGGACGCCTGCCTCTCCAAATTGGCCGGTCTGATCGAGGCACAGCATCATGCCTGACGGAAGGTTGGCCAAATCCTGGTTGCCTGCCATTGGACTCGTCATATTTGTTTGGCTAGCGATCATTGTCATGCTTGAGCCCACTGGATCAAGCATGATGGCAGTCTGGGACAACTCCGAAACCTATACCCATGGGTATGTGATATTGCCCCTCTCTCTTTGGCTGATCTGGCGTATCCGAAATACCGCCATGTCGGTTTCCTGCGTTCCAGACCGGCATGCGCTGTTTCTGGTATTGATCCTGTGCAGTCTATGGTTGGCTGCCTCTGTCGCGGGTGTGCAGGTAGTCAGCCATTACACCCTGGTTGGGCTGCTGATCGCCGCCGTCTGGGCTTTACTGGGCAGGAATCTGGTCTGGGCTTTGCTGTTTCCCCTTTCCTACCTGTTATTCATGGTACCTAGCGGTGACTCACTGATTGATCCGCTGGTTGACTTCACCGCCGACTTCACAATTCACACCCTGCGTCTGCTTGGAATCCCCGTATTCAGCGAGGGAACCTTCTTCTCGCTACCCAGCGGCAACTGGAGCGTGGTCGAGGCTTGCTCAGGTATTCGTTATTTCTTTTCTTCCATCGTTCTAGGTTGGCTTTTTGCCTATCTGACCTACCGGACCTGGTGGAAGCGGTTGGCATTCGGTTTCGCGTCCTTGGTGGTACCCATTATCGCCAATGGATTCAGAGCGGTAATCATCGTTCTGATAGGCCATTATTCCAGTATGACCTTGGCGGTAGGGGTTGATCACCTGATCTACGGCTGGGTCTGGTTCGGCGTTGTCATGCTATCCATGTTCTGGGTCGGAATCCGTTGGCGTGAAGACTTGAATCCAGAAACTTTATCCGCGGCCCCCGTTACACCCCCACGACCGGCATGGGCGCAGGCGAGCGTACTCCTCGCAATGGTTGCCTTGTTCCCAATTTACGGACGCCACCTGGCAAACCACGCCCCGGCCGATTCTCCGCTTGCCAATTTGACAGTCCCCGCAGGTTGGCAACCGGTCAAAGCTCTGACGGACTGGGAGCCCCACTGGGCAGGCATGGACGACGTGCGAATCTTGCATGTCTCCCAAGGGCCCGATCAGGTCATGGTCTACCTGGCTTGGTACGGTACCCAGCGGCAGGGAGCAGAGCTCATCAACAGCCAGAATCAGCTGGTACCAGAGAAGCACGAGATCTGGCGAAAAACCAGAGATTTCAGCAGGCTTATCCCGCTTGCCGATGGCGAGCTGCCGATCCGGCAAGCCTTTCTGGATTCCTATAGTACCGGCCAGCACCTGCTTGTCTGGTACTGGAATCGCATTGGTGGCAGTGACACGACCAACATCTTTAAGGCCAAACTGATGCTCGCATGGCGCAAACTCACAGGGCAAAGTGATGCGGGTGCTGGATTGATCATTGCCGCGCCCTACGTGGAAAACCCCAAAGAGGCCGAAGCCATCCTTCTGCGCTTCGTGAAGGATATGCGGCCCATCACGAACTCCGTGATCGACAAAGGTGCACAGTGAGCCACACGAAGCCATTGATCGCTCACGTGGTATATCACTTCGGAACAGGCGGCATGGAAAACGGCATGGTGATGCTGTTCAACAATCTGCCCGAGGACAAGTACCGCCACGTCGTGATATCGCTAACTGGCCATGGTGGATTCCGAGATCGCATCCGTCGGCAAGATATTGCTTTTTTCGATGTAGCCAAGAAGCCGGGCAACGACATCAGTTGGTATCCGCGATTGGCTAGGCTCCTGCGGGAACTCAAACCCTCCATATTGCATACTCGCAATCTCAATGCCATGGAAGCCCAGTTCGTGGGCGCCTGGGTTGGCGTTTCCGGCAGGGTGCACGGAGAGCATGGCCGAGATATGTATGACCTGGACGGCAGCAACTGGAAATACAACCTCCTACGCAAGGCCGTGCGCCGGGTTACGCATCGATACATCGCCGTCAGCCAGGATCTGGCCGATTGGCTGATCCGGACTGTGGGCGTATCGCCGGAACAACTTGACCAGATCTACAACGGAGTCGATGGCAACCGTTTCCATCCGCGGGGGAATGAACGCCCGGCCATGGAGCGGCCGGATTTTTTCTTCGGTGCCCACTGCGTCATAGGCAGTGTGGGGCGCCTGGTGGCTGTCAAAGACTATCCCACCCTGCTGTCCGCTTTCGCCCGTCTGAAAAGCATCCATCGGAATCCTGCCGGTTTGCGCCTTATCCTGGTTGGAGATGGCCCGGAACGGGATGCCTGCCTGCGTCAGGCGGCGGAACTCGGCATCTGCGACCAATTATGGTTACCCGGCGATCGCAAGGACATCGCCGAGTGGCTGCGTGCATTCGATGTCTTTGTACTGCCTTCGCTGGGTGAGGGAATTTCAAATACCATCCTGGAAGCCATGGCCAGCGGACTACCCGTTATCACGACCCGGGTTGGTGGCAATCCGGAACTGGTCAGGGAGGGCGAGAACGGTATGCTGTTCTCGCCTCGCGACACGGAACAATTGGCCCAATTGCTGCTGGCCTACAGTCAGGATGATGCTGCTCGCATCCATGCCGGCAAACTGGCCCGGGACCGTATCGAGCATGACTTCGTCATCGAGCGCATGACGGCAAACTACAGCCGGGTCTACGACGACCTGTTGGCACGAACCTGAACCTGAGAACGGAACGATCATGTGTGGCATCACCGGCATCTTCGACTTGCGCGAGCAACGACCCATCAGCCGGGACGTGCTCCAACGCATCAATGACATGCAATGGCACCGGGGGCCCGACGAAGCCGGCCTCTATTTGGAGCCGGGCCTGGGCTTCGGCCATCGCCGCCTGTCCATCATCGACATCGCAGCAGGCCAGCAACCCATGTTCAATGAAGACGGCACGGTGGCCGTGGTCTTCAACGGCGAAATCTACAATTTTGTCGACCTCATCCCCGAGCTCACTGCACTGGGCCATACCTTCAAGACCCGATCCGACACGGAAACCATCGTCCACGCCTGGGAGCAATGGGGCGTCGATTGCGTGCACCATTTCCGAGGCATGTTTGCCTTCGCCCTTTGGGACAGGAAACAGCAGGTTTTCTTCATTGCCCGGGACCGGCTGGGTGTGAAACCCCTCTACTACGCGGTGACCGACGAGGGTTTTCTGGTATTCGGTTCGGAACTAAAAACCCTGACTGCTTGGCCCGGTTTCCGGCGCGACATCGATATCGAGGCCGTGGAAGACTATTTCGGCTATGGCTATGTGCCAGAGCCTCGCACCATCTACAAGACCGCCTTGAAGATGCCTCCCGGGCATCGGCTGCTGATCCAGCGTGGCAAGCCTGTTCCCGCTCCGGAGGAATACTGGGACGTACCATTCCAGCCACAGCAGACCATGAGCTTGGCAGACGCCAACGCAGAATTCATCGAACGCTTCCGCGAAGCGGTAAAAATCCGCATGGTGGCCGAGGTACCCTTGGGTGCCTTCCTATCCGGTGGCGTCGATTCCTCCGCCGTAGTGGCCATGATGGCCGGTCTTACCAATCACCCGGTGAAGACCTGCTCCATCGCCTTCCCAGACCCCAGGTACGACGAATCCGAGCACGCTCGCCAAGTGGCGGAACGCTATCGCACCGACCACCACATCAACATGGTGGAATCAAACGACATCAGCCTTGTGGACGAACTTGCCCGTCTTTATGACGAGCCCTATGCAGACTCCTCCGCCATGCCGACCTACCGGGTCTGCCAATTGGCCCGTAAGGATGTCACCGTGGCTTTGTCCGGCGATGGCGGCGACGAAAATTTCATCGGCTATCGCCGCTACCGCTGGCACGGCATCGAGGAGCGCATGCGACGCATGCTGCCGGACGCTGTCCGCCAACCCCTGTTCAGTTTCCTCGGAAATATGTACCCCAAGGCTGACTGGGCACCCAAGATATTCCGCGCAAAAACCACCTTCGAGGCTCTTGGGCGCGACAGCGTGGCGGGCTATTTCCACGGCGTCTCGGTATGCAGCGATAGCCTGCGCACCCGCATCTACAGTCAGGAATTCAAAAAACGACTCAATGGGTATAACGCCGTGGAAGTACTGCGACGCCACGACCGCAGCAACCCTTCGCGGGATATCTATGGCCAAGTCCAGTATCTGGACATGAAGACCTATCTGGTCGGCGACATACTCACCAAGGTGGATCGGGCCAGCATGGCTCATGCGCTTGAAGTGCGCGTCCCGTTCCTCGACCATAAGTTGGTGGAGTGGGTTTCCGGCTTGCCTTCATCCCTCAAGATCCAGGGCGCGGAAGGGAAATACATGCTCAAAAAATCCCTGGAGCCCTACCTTCCCCACGACATCATGTACCGGCGAAAAATGGGTTTCTCCATTCCCCTGGCCGAATGGTTCCGGGGCCCCCTCAAGGAAAAACTGCGCAACGCACTTGCTTCCCAGCGCATGGCCGACACCGGCATCTTCAACATGAACAACCTGACGCAGATGATGGACGAGCACGTTTCCGGCAACCGCGACCATAACGCGGCCCTGTGGTCGTTGCTGATGTTCGAGGCCTTCCTGCGTCAACAGGAAGCAGGGTGATCATCTTCCATGAAGATCCTCTATCACCACCGCACCGCATCCAAGGATGGCCAAGCTGTTCATATTGAGGAAATGATTAGCGCCTTGCGTGAATTGGGCCACGAAGTCATCGTCTCGGCGCCAGCCGGATCCGAATCGCAGGAATTCGGTGCTTCTAATGGCTGGGTAAACCACATCCGGTCGCATCTTCCCAAACTGATCTATGAACTACTGGAATTGGCCTATTCGGTGCCGGCGTATCTTCGGCTGGCTAGGCTCGCACGGGAACATCGTCCGGATGTGCTCTATGAGCGCTACAACCTCTTCCTTCTGGCTGGGATATGGCTACGTCGCAAGTACGATCTGCCCATGTTGTTGGAGGTCAACTCTCCCTTGGCGCCGGAGCGAGCGAAATACGGCGGATTGGCCCTGAATCGTTTTGCACATTGGCTGGAAGGTCATGTCTGGCGTCATGCCGATGTGGTCTTGCCGGTAACCAGAGTCTTGGCAGGCTATGTTGAGCGGGCCGGAGGTCCATCCAGTCGGA
>CAZEOR010000017.1:0-17429 GCA_964513695.1 uncultured Thiobacillus sp. | reverse complement strand
CCAGCACGTAGTCCTTGTACTGGCTGGCGTCCATGCCGCCGCGCAGCTCGTCGCAGGATGCCCAGAGGGAGGAATAAAGCTCGGATTTCTTGATGGCCATGGAGTGAGATATCCCCGTTACCGGGGCGGTTGGCGAGGGCGTAAGGATACGGGAAGGCCGGGTTGGCGGAACATGGATTCACGCTTGCCTGAACCGGCTCACCCGCTCCAGATACCCCGCCACCAACACCCCCGCCAGCCCCAATCCCGCCACCCCCGCGATCCAGAACCCCGCCGCGCCCCGTGCCGGCCCCAGCCAGTCCGTCAGCCCCAGCACCACGCCGCCGCCCAGGCCCACGCCCCACAGGCAGGTGGTGTAGATGAGCATGGGCACGGCGGTGCGCTTGTAGCCGCGCAGGGCGTTGACGGCCACGGCCTGGAGGGCGTCGGCCAGGTGGTAGAAGCCCACCAGCACGATGAGGGGCGCGGCCAGTTCCCGCACCCTGAGGTCGGTGGTGTAGGCGGCGGCGATGGGGTTGGCGGCGAACCAGAAGGCCAGGCTCAGGGCCACGGCGAAGCCCAGGCCCAGGCGGACGGCTTGCCAGCAGGCCCGCCGGGCGCGGCCGGGCTCGCCGGCGCCCAGGGCCTGGCCGGCGAGGATGGCGGCGGCGTTGCCCAGGGACAGGGGCAGCATGAAGGCGAAGACGGAGAGGTTGGCGGCGATCTGGTGGGCGGCGGAGACCAGGGGGCCCAGGCGGGCGATGAACAGGGCCATGAAGGTGAAGGCGGTGACGTCGGCGATGAAGGTGAGGGCGATGGGCAGGCCCAGTTTGAGGAAGGCCCGGATGGCGGACCAGTCCGGCGGCGCCAGGCGGCGCCCCAGGCCGAAGGCGGCGAACTCGGGGTTCCTAAGGCACCAGGCCCAGGCCAGCCCGGTGATGAGCCAGTAGTCGATGGCGGTGGCCACGGCGCAGCCGGTGGCGCCCAGGGCCGGCATCCCCAGCAGGCCATACATGAAGACCGCGTTGAGGGGCGCCTTGATGGCCAGGGCGGCCAGGTTGAAGTGCATCACCGGCCGGGGCCGTCCGATGCCGGTGAACAGGCCCATGAAGAGGCGGAAGGCGAGGCCTGCGGGCACCCCCCAGGCCGAGGCGGCCAGATAGTCGCGCACCTTGGCCTCGACGGCGGGTTCCAGGCGGGAGATGGCCAGGAAGGGCTCCGGGTTCAGCAGCGGGGCGACGGCGATGACGCCCAGGGCCAGGGCCACCCAGATGCTCTGGTGCAGTTCCCGGCCGATGTCCGCCGGCCGGCCGGCGCCTTGGAGGTGGGCGACGATGGGCGGCAGGGCGAACAGCACGCCCATGAGGGACATGACGATGGTCACCTGGATGGAACTGGCGATGCCCACCGCCGCCAGGTCCAGGGCGGAAAGCCGGCCCGCCATGACCGTGTCGATGACGCCGTTGGCCATCCAGGCGATCTGGGAGATGTAGAGGGGCCAGACGAGGTGCAGCAGCGCGCGGGTGGGGGAGGGGGTATTCATCGCGGCGGAAGGTATCAGGAGTTTCGGCGGGCGGACCACGTTTTCCCGCTGCGATGTTCAGCGGCTGCCTATCCGGCCGGGTGGGTTGGGCTGACGCAGGAAGCCCGACGCCGCGGAGATCGGAGGGGTTGCCGTTGGGCCGCTACTCCTCGCCCGGCAGCCTCAGCGTGTACTGGCCGGATTTCTCGTCCCGCATCAGTTTCAGCAGCTTGCGCTTCTGGGCGTCTTCCACCAGTTCCTTGAAGGAGCGGTAGCCATAATAGGACTCGGCGAAGCCGGGGCGGCGGCGCTGCAGGGTGGTCTTGACCAGGGAGCCCCAGATCTTCTCGTCGGAGCCCCGCTCGGCGACCAGGGCTTCCACGGTTTCCACCAGGAAATCCAGGGCTTCCTGGCGCTTGCTTTCCTCGCTTTTGGGCTCGGCGGGCTTGGCGGCGTCGGCGGTGGGCTTGGCGGCGGGCGCCTTCTTCGCGGCCTGTTTCTTCTTGGCTTCCTGGGCGCGCACCAGGTCGTCGTAGAAGATGAATTCGTCGCAGTTGGCGCTGAGCAGGTCGGAGGTGGAATCCTTCACGCCGATGCCGATGACGTGCTTGTTGTTCTCGCGCAGCTTGGACACCAGGGGCGAGAAGTCGGAGTCGCCGCTGATGATGACGAAGGTATCCACGTGGGCCTTGGTGTAGCAGAGGTCCAGGGCGTCCACCACCATGCGGATATCGGCGGAGTTCTTGCCGGACTGGCGCACGTGGGGAATCTCGATCAGCTCGAAGGCGGCCTCGTGCATGGTGGCCTTGAATTCCTTGTAGCGCTCCCAGTCGCAGTAGGCCTTCTTCACGACGATGCTGCCTTTCAGCAGCAGGCGTTCCAGCACCTTCCTGATGTCGAAGGCGGGATATTTCGCGTCGCGCACGCCCAGGGCGATGTTCTCGAAGTCGCAGAACAGGGCCATGTTGGTGATTTCGGGTTGTCCTGCCATGGCGGTCTCCCGTTGAAGTGGTTGGCGCGGCGGGCGCTGTGGGGGTGTGCCCGGCATTGTAGGGCGAACCGGCGACGGGGGGATGCGGTGGCATCCGGGCCGGCGCTGTTGTCGCTGGCACGGTGAAAACAAGTAGGATGGAGCCCTTACTTGGCCCGTATCCAGTGAATATCCATGAATCCCGGGGAATCGCCACAAGTCGAGCAGGCCGAGTCCACTTTCCAACGGGGCGCAAGCCGTGTTCTGTCCCGCTTCCGCGAGAAGCTGGCGCCGGGGGATGCTAGCGGCCCGGGCTCCTATCTGCTGTCGTTCCTGCTCTGCCTGATCGCCCTGGCCGCGCGCATGGCCATCGCTCCCGCCGAGGCAGGCCTGCAATTCGTCACCTTCTTCCCCACGGTCGCCATCGTCGCGGTGCTGTTCGGCACCCGGCCCGGCCTGTTCGCCACCGCGGCGTGCGCCATGATGGCGGGCTATTTCTACTTTCCACCGTACCAGGCGTTTCCCCTGGACTTCCAGGCCCAGACCGTGCTTCCGGTGCTGGAGTTCGGCGCGGGCGGCGTCATCATCTGCCTGTCCATCGGCGCCATGCACCGCTACTACGCCCGCTACCGGGACACCATCCGGCGCTTGCGGGAGAGCTTGGACCGCCACAGGCAACAACAGGCGGAACTTGCCTACCATAAGTTCGCGCTGGATCAGCACGCCATCGTGGCCTTTACCGACGCGGCCGGCACCATCACTTACGTGAACGACAAGTTCTGCGCCATCAGCGGCTATGCCCGAAATGAACTGCTGGGGCGAAACCACCGGATCCTCAATTCCGGCGCCCATCCGCAGGCGTTCTTCGAGGAGATGTACGCCCGCATCACCAGCGGCAAGGTCTGGCACGGCAACATCTGCAACCGGGCCAAGGACGGCGGCCTGTATTGGGTGGCGACCACCATCGTGCCCTTCGTGGACGAATCCGGCCTACCCGTCCGCTACGTGGCGATTCGCGCCGATATCAGCGAGCGGATGGCCCCGGAGGGGGAACCGCGGCGGCGTGAGCTGCGCTATCGCGCGGTGGTGGAGACCTCGCCGGACGGTTTCTGGCTGGCGAGCCGGGACGGTCGGCTTGTCAGCGTCAACGAGACCTATTGCCGCATGTCCGGCTACAGCGAAGCGGAACTAATCGGCATGAGCATCTCCGGCCTGGAGGCCAACGAAAAGCCGGAAGAGACGGCAGCCCATATCGCCCTGGTCTACGAGCGGGGCTATGACCGCTTCGAGACCCGGCACCGGCGCAAGGACGGCAGCCTGTGGCCGGTGGAGATCACCGCGAGCCTCAACCCGGCTCTGGGGGACATGATCGTCTTCTCGCGCGATCTGACCGTGGCCAAGGCTTGGGAAGCCGAGCGGGCGCGGGCCGAAGCGGTGATCCGCGACATGGCCTTTCAGGACCCCCTCACCGGACTGCCCAACCGGCGCCTGCTCTACGACCGGGTGAGGCATGAGCGGGCCCAGTGCCGGCGCGACGGCCATCACGCCGCGCTGCTGTTCATCGACATGGACCACTTCAAGCGGCTCAACGACACCCTGGGCCACGAGATGGGCGACAAGCTCCTGGTCGAGGTGGCACGGCGGCTGGGGGAGTGCGTGCGGGAAGCCGACACCGTGGCCCGCCTGGGGGGCGACGAGTTCGTGGTCCTGCTGGGCGGACTGCACCGGGAGGCCGGCGAGAGCGAACGGCAGGCGCGGGCGGTGTCCGAGAAGATACTCACGGCGATGAACCGCCCTTATCAATTGGACGAGCACGTCTACCACAGCACGCCCAGCATCGGCGCGACCCTCTTCCTGGACGAGGAGGAGAGCGTGGACGACATCTTCCGGCGCGCGGACCAGGCCATGTACCAAGTCAAATCCTCCGGCCGCAACGCCGTGTGCTTCTTCGGTTTGGGTACCCCGGCGGCGCCCCCGGCCCGACAGGCAGAGTGCCACTGATCGCGGTTATTCCCGGCGCGGGCCGGGCGCCTACTCCTCCACGCAGATTTCCCGCCGCGCCACTGCCAGGGCCGTGCGCGCCAGCAGGCCGGCGATGACCACGGTGGCGATGCCCAGCAGAATACCGGCCAGGCGCAGGAAGAGAATGACGCCGGTGTGCTCGAACATGGCCAGGGTGGCCACCGTGATGGCGGTGAGCGGGAAGGAATAGGCCCACCAGGACAGGAAGAACTTCAGCCGGGTGAACATGCGCAACTGGGAAAACAGCAGCAGGGTGAAGAACAGGGCGCCGTGGTAGAGCACATGGGCGAAGGTGTCCACCTCTCCGCCGTTGAGCTTGAGGTAGGAGAGGAAGCCCACCGCCGGCGGCGCGATAAGGATGAACAAGGTGGGCATGAGCCGTTCCGGCAGGCTGCCGTGGAAGATCACCCGATAGAAGATGATGGTCAGCAACACGGGCCAGAACATCAAACCGATACTGAAGAAGAACCAGGAGATTTCAACCGGCGCATGCACCACGCCGGCGATGGGAATCAGGATGTTGCCCACCACGGGAATGAACCAGGCCGGATTGAGATGGACGATCTCGAATTTGCTCTGGTGCATCCATTGAGTGATGACGTGCAGGGTGAGAAACAGGTGCAGGGCCACGCCGGCCAGCCAGAGCAGCTTGGAATAGGGCGCACTGACGGGCAGCCAGGCGATGGACAGCAGGATCAGGGCGATGCTCACCGTGGGCACAAAGTTCATCTTGACCGGATGACCCCATTCCTTGAACGCCGCCGGCCGGTATTTGATGATCTTCACGGTATAGAGCGCCGCCAGCACGGCGAATAGCGCCGTCGCCAGAATCATCAGCCAGGGACTGATGGAGACGGGCAGGGCGAGCAGCGCCTCCGCCTTGCGCCAGGCGATGGTCAGTCCTCCCAGGCCCATGATCATGGCGAACCAGGCGACGGGCAGGTTTTGCAGACGGGACGGGAGGGTATCGGTCATTTATCGTGAGGCTGAAAACTGAAGGCTGAAGGGAGACGGCTGAAGGGGGAAGGGGGGCGGTGGGCGTTTACCCACGGCCTTGAGCGCCAAAGGCGCGGACCCCTCCTCTTCAAGGCTTCACAGCGGCTTCCGGATGGACAGGATGCCCCGGATCATGCCGGCGGAATAACCCACGGCCTTGTCGTTGGGGTACTCGGTGGCGAGGGTGGCCTTCACGTCCGGCGGCATCTTGTCCGGGTCGCCATGGCAGTTCAGGCAGAGGGGCTGGGTGACCAGGGCCTTGGCGTAGCGGAATTCCTTGCCGTCGCCGTTGGCCACCACCGCGTGCAGATCCAGGGTCTCAGGTTTTTCGCCGGCGGCCAGACGCTTCTCCAGTTCGGTCAGGGCCTGGGTTTCCCAGGCGTCGGGCACGCCCTTGGGATTGCGGTTCTTCGGGCTCACACGTTTGATCTGCATGCTGGTTTTCTGGGCCGCCTCGGCGGCGATCCTGGGCGCTTTTTCCTTGCACACGCCAATGGCGCCGGCGGGGCCGCCAGTGGTCATGGCGGTCTTCAACTCACCGCCCAGGGTCAGGATCAGAGCGCCCGCCGTCTTGCGCGCGTCATCGTTCAGGCCGGCCACTTTCTCGGGAGAGGGGGAGGTGGCGCAACCGGCCAGGATCATGGTCAGCAGGGAAAGACTCAGCGTGTGTTTCATGTTCGTCTCCTTTGTGGTCGGGTCATTTGCCCATCGTGACCTTGTTCTGGTCCACGTTGTAGCCCCAGGGCAGGCCGATGTTCTTCCAGCCGTTCACCGCCCGCTTGCCCTTGTTGGGGCCGTCCTTGGCCATGTCGCCCTCGAAGCCGTCCACCACCGACCAGACATTGGTATAGCCGTAGCGCCCGAGCAGGTCGGCGGACATGGCGCTGCGGTCGCCGGAACGGCAGATGAGAACGATGGGATCGGTCTTCTCGATACCCTTTTCCAGGGCAAACACCTCGAACTGGGACAGGAAGTCCGGGTTGGGATTGCGCACGAAGGTGCTCTTCTCCTTGTCCCACTTGTCGTAATGCATGATGCCGAAGGAGGCTTGGCCGTCGAGTCCATCGGGGGAGCCGACGAACAACACCTCCTCGATGGTGCGCACGTCCACGAACAGCACCTTGGGGGCATGCTTCTTGAGGAAGGCCGGCACGTCCTTGGCTTCCAGATAGAGGCCCATCTTGCTGACTTTGATCTTGGGCAGCGTGGCAGGGTCCAAGGCCTGGACGTTGACACTGAACAATCCGAAAACCAGGGCAATCATCAAAGCGCGCATGCGGCCTCCTCCTAGGGTGTCGAGCGGGATCGCTCAAGCGCGCAGTTTAGCGAGAACCCCGGCAAGATGGGATTGGGCATCAGCCATGGCGGCCGTGATGCCGGCGTTGTCGGCCAGGCCGGCGATGGTACCCGGATCCTGCAGGACGATGCGGGTGACGCCGGTTGCGGTTTCGTAGACGCAACAGCCGCAGGGCAGCAAGGCGCCCGCGTCCCGGTCGGCTTCGATGACGCGCTTGGCGATGCCGGGGGCGCACACGCCGAGCAGGCGGTAGGGGGGAATCTCGTGGTTGATCTTGGCCTTCATGATGGCCTGGACATCCACTTCGGAAACCACGCCCATCTTGGCTTCGGCCAGGGCGGCCTTGAGCTTTTCGATGGCCTGGTCGATGGGCAGGGGGAGTTCTACGGTGTGTGCGTACATGGGTGATCCTCTCAATGTTGATGGCCGTGCATGGCGGCCTGGTTGCGCATGTGGTCGGCCACCTTGGCGAAGGCCTGGTACAGCTCGGTTCTCAGTTTCCCGTCCTCGACGACTTCGTCCAGGGCCAGCTTCATGCAGTGCATCCACTGGTCCCGCTCGGCGTCGCCGATGGGGAAGGGCAGATGGCGCCGGCGCAGGAAGGGTTCGCCGTGCTTCTGGACGTAGAGCTGGGGGCCGCCCATCCAGCCGGACAGGAAATCGAACAGCTTCTGGCGCGAACCGGACAGGCTTTCCGCGTGCAGCTTGCGGATGCCGAAGACTTCGGGCAGCTCATCCATGTGGTCGTAGAAGCGGTCCACCAGTTGGCGCACCTTGGCTTCGCCGCCGATGCGCTGGTAATGGGTCGGAATGTTCATGGCTTCAGGAATATAAGGGGTGGCTGATTTTACGCGGTGAAGCAGTGGGTGCGAGTTCCCACAGGAGGGTTACTTGCGGAATACCTTCAGGTAATGGCCTTCGAAATAGCGCTTGGCCCAGTGGAACAGACGGCAGGAGGGCAGCAGGAAGGAGCGCTTCAGGTCCCGGTAGACCAGTATGCCCTTGTCGATGGCATCGACGATGCAGATCAGCTCGATCTTGAAGCGGGCCGCGGGCGCCTTGCCGTCCAGCGCCAGCAGCAGGTTCCTGGCTGCCGCCTTGGCCTGGAGGTCGGCCATGTGGGCCTGCTTGGGCATCCAGTCGGGGCCGGGAAAGCTGCCGGCGTCGCCGGCCACGAATACCTTGTCGGTGCCTTCGATCCGACAGAATTCGTCCGCCTTGAAGAAGCCGCCGGGTGAGAGTTCCAGGCCGGATTCCGGCGCCCAGGCCGGTCCGGTAAGGCCAGGCATGAACAGGATCAGGTCGGCGTTGATATGGCCGCCTTCGGTGTCCACGCCTTTTTCAGAGAAACCCAGGGGCTTGTGGCCCAGGTGGGTGTCGATGCGGCGCTTGGCCATTTCGGCGAGCAGGCCGGAAACCGCCTTCTCGCCCAGGCGCTTGCCCGGCTCGGCGGCGGCGTTGAAGAAGGTCAGCTCGATGCGGTCGCGCTTGCCTTGCCGGCGCAGCAGCGTATCCAGGCCGAACAGCAGTTCGAACATAGGGCCGCCGCGCATGGCCGAAGGTTCGTTGGGGTTGCCGCCGAAGCCCAGGGCGATGCGCCCGCCTTCCATGGCGTTGACCCGGTCGCGGATGGCCTCCGCTGAGGCGACGCCTTCGCACAGGGTGAGGGCATGCTCGATGCCCGGCAGTTTCTTGAGGAAGCGGCCGCCGGTGGCGATGATCAGGGCATCGTTGGCCACTTCGCCCGCATCCGTCAGCACGGTGCGTCCGCCATCTTTCAAACCGGTGACGCGGCCGGCGATGAACTCCACGACGTGGTCCTTGAGGAAGGTGTCCAGGGGCAGTATCAGGTCGCTGCCCTGGCGCAATCCGCTGGGAATCCAGATCAGGCTGGGCAGGTAGACGAACTCGGCCTTGGGGGCCACCAGGGTGAGGCGGGCCTTGGGCGCGCGCTTGCGCAGTTCGCGCACGGCGGTGAGGGCGGCGAAGCCGGCGCCGAGGATGACGATGCGGAGGGAGTCGGAAACCATGGGAAGTCCTGGGAAAAAATAATCAGCCGATACAACGCCTGGGTCGTGGCGGGCGACGGGGAGGTACCCGGAAACGGGTGGCGGGTTCAATACCCCAGGCGGATGTCGATCCGGCACCCCGTTTCGGGCACATCGAAAGCGGCGTCTGCGAATTTGGGCGGGCCGGATAGCTTCGGGTTGTTGCTCAGGCCATAGCCTTCCTTCGGGAACATGCCGAAGCGCAGGTTGAGTTTGCCGTCGCCGTTTTCGTCGTGATAGGCGATCACGGCATAGCGGCCCGGAGACAGTCCCGGGAACACCCCGGACACGGTGCCGGCGCCGGCAGGGAGTGCCAGAATCTGGCGCGCCTTGTCTTCCTTGCGGAAGCCTTCGTCCCGGTCGAACAGCATCAGCTTCACCTGGCCCTGGCCATCGCGCACGTTCTCGACGGCCACGCCCAAGTCGGCGGCGGCAGCCGGCGCGGTGGGGAAAGACAGGACCGCCGTGATAAGCAGGGTGGAACAGTGCCGATCCATGTTCAACATGGCTCCTCGCAGCGGGGCTGCATGGTTATTCACCTGGAACGCGCAGATACAAGTTGTGTCACGGAGACAATACCCTGAGTCGCGCCGACTTGGACGCCGTGTTGGTGGTGGCCGTGTTCATGGGTCTCCGCAGGCAATTCTTCCAGATCGCCGGCCAGCCAGGCGGCGACGGCCCGGTCGGGATCGGTTTCCGGCGTGGCGAGGGCCTGGATGCCTTTCTGCTTGAGACGGAACTGGAGACCCTGGCCCATGCCGCCGCTGATCAGCACGTTCACGTCATCGAGGGGATGGGGGGCGCTCTGGCTGCTTTCGTGAAAGCTCTGCTCCAGGGGCAGTTCCAGCAAGGCCTTGTCCAGCACCAGGCTGCCGTCAATATCGTAAATCCAGAACTTGCGGCACTTGCCGGCATGGCCGGTAACGGTCTTGCGGTTCTGGCTGGCAACGGCGATTTTCATGGTGGTGTTCCTTATCGTTAAGGATCAGGGAGGGCCGGGCTTGGGCCAGGCTCGCTGCCTCCAATTCAGCAATGTCCATGCCAGAAATGGTTTGCGTGTATAAGCACATGATTAATAAATTTTATTTATTCATCCGGTAGAAAATGGAATGCACAATCGCTCGCGGTAAGACAATGTTGTCGAACTAGCGTGACAGAATTGGCAAAATCCATGATCGACTCGCCCCCGGCAGAACTCCTGGCCCTCATCGAATCCCTGCCGGAACCGCGCATTCTGGTGGACCCGGATTACCGCATCCTTTCCGCCAATGCCGCCTACCGGCATACCTTCGGCAATCCGGGCGAGATCATCGGTCGCACCTGCTACGAAATCTCCCATCACTACGCCAAGCCCTGCGACCAATGCGGCGAATCCTGCCCGCGCCAGACCGCCATGAAATCGCGCCAGCCAAGCAGGGTTCTGCACCTGCACCACACGCCGCGCGGCGAGGAATATGTGGATGTGGAACTGGTCCCGATCCACGATGCCGCCGGCAGGCTGGCTTATTTTGTGGAGACCATGCGCTTCCTGAACGAAACCGGCCGCGAATCGGGCGCCATGGGCATGGTGGGCCGTTCCGCCGCCTTCACGCGAATGCTGGACCTGCTCAACCGGGTGGCGCCGGCCATGACGCCGGTGCTGTTGCTGGGGGAATCCGGCACCGGCAAGGAACTGGCTGCCCAGGCCGTGCATTCCTTGAGTCCGCGCCGGCAACGGCCCTTCGTGCCGGTGGATTGCTCCGGCATGACGGAAAGCCTGTTCGAATCTGAACTGTTCGGCTACGAGAAGGGTGCCTTCACCGGCGCCGGCCAGCGCAAGACCGGTCTGGTGGAAGCGGCGGCGGGGGGCACCCTGTTCCTCGACGAACTGGGCGATATACCGCTTCATCTGCAAGTGAAGCTGCTGCGCCTGCTGGAAACCGGCACTTACCGCCGGGTCGGCGGCGTGGACATCCTGCGCGCGGACTTCCGCCTTGTGGCCGCCACCCATCGCGATCTGCCGGCCATGGTGGAATCCGGCGAGTTCCGGCGCGATCTCTATTACCGGCTGTCCGCCTTTCCCATCCGTCTGCCGGCCCTGCGCGAGCGGCGCGAAGACCTACCCCTGCTGGTGGAACATCTGCTTGCGCGTCTGGCGCCGGAACGTCCCCTCCGCCTGGACGCCGCCTCCCGTGCCTGCCTGGAACACCACGCTTTTCCCGGCAACATCCGGGAACTGCGCAACCTGCTGGAGCGGGCCATGCTGATGGCGGACGGCGATGTGCTTTCCCTGGATCTGCCGGATTCGGAATCGCTTCATGACTCGGCTCGAATGCCGGAAGCTGAGATGCTCAAACTGGAAGAGGTTGAACGCCGCTACGTGCGTGAAGCCCTGGGACGGCTCGGCGGTGACCGCAAGGAACTGGCGCGCCGGCTTGGCATCAGCGAGCGCACCTTGTATCGCAAGCTGGCCGGCGGGGCTTGATCCAAGGCTCGGTGAAGCCCTTCCATGCGCCATGGTTGACCAATCCCCCGTGCTCTCCCTATTCTGCGCTACCTATTTCAGGAGTTGCTTATGAACGCCGTTGTCACAGCCCAGCCGGATCTCGCCAAGACCATGCATTCCATCATCCAGCGCATCGCCACCGGCCCCGAGCTGTCCAAGGACATCTCCCAGGAGGAGGCCAGGCTGGGCATGCAAGCCATTTTGGAAAACGCGGTGGACCCGGTGCAGGCGGGCATCTATTTCATCGCCCTGCGCATGAAACGGGAGACCATGGACGAGTTCAAGGGCGTGCTGGACGCGGTCCTGGAGGCGACCCAGCGGGTCACCGCCGAGGTGGACGAGGTGGTGGACATCGCCGATCCCTACGACGGCTACAACCGCTGCCTGCCCGCCGCGCCCTTCCTGGCGCCGCTGCTCGCCGAGCTGGGCGTGCCCGCCGTGTGCCACGGCCTGGAGGCAGTGGGGCCGAAATACGGAGTGACCGCGCGCCACGTGATGCGCGCCGCCGGGGTGGACGTGGACATGGCGCCGGCCGCGGCGGCGGCCCGTCTGGCCGATCCGGCCATCGGCTGGACCTACGCGGACCAGTCCCGCTTCTGTCCCAAGCTGCACGACCTGATCCCCCTGCGCACCAAGATCATCAAGCGCCAGGCGGTGACCACCATCGAGACCCAGGCCATGCCCATCAAGGGCCGCAAAAAGACCCACCTGGTCACCGGCTACGTGCACAAGCCCTATCCGCCCATCTACGCCATGCTGGCGCGCCACGCCGGCTTCGATTCCGCCCTCATCGTGCGTGGCGTCGAAGGCGGCGTGATTCCCTCCCTGCGCCAGCCGGGCAAGGCGACCCGCTATGAGGAACACGGCGAGGAATACGAGATCGACTTCGACCCGGTCAACCTCGGCATCGAGCAGACCGCCCGCGCGGTGCCCCTGCCGGACGATCTGCCCAAGACCGAGCGCGCCGACGAGGTCGCCATCGCCGTGGACATCCAGGCCACCGCGAAAGCCGCCGCCGCCGCCGGCCTGGCCGCGCTGAAGGGGGAGAAGGGCGCCACCTACGATTCCCTGGTGCTGGCCGCCAGCCTGATCCTGCACCACGTGGGCAAGGCCGCAACTCTCAAGGCTGCCGCCGATAAGGTGCGCGCCGCCCTGGATTCCGGCAGGGCCGCGAGCCGTGTCAAATGAATGGTGTCAAATGAAATTGCGTCAAATGAAAAGGATGCACTGATGACCTGGACCGCCGTGACCAAGGATGGCGAACTGGGAGTGGGCCAGATGAAGCGTGTCGCCCCCGCCGGCCGGCCCCTGCTGCTGGTGAACGCGGAAGGCGGCTATTTCTGCGTGGACGAGATGTGCAGCCACGAGGACTACTCCCTGTGGTTCGGCTGCGTGAAGGGCCGTTCCATCAAGTGCTCCCTGCACGGCAGCTACTTCGACCTCGCCAGCGGCCAGCCCATCAACGAGCCGGCCGACTGCCCCATCAAAACCTACCCGACCAAGGTGGAAGGCGGGCAGGTGTGGGTGGAGGCGGGTTGAACTAGAAGTAGAACGCCACCACCGCCTTGAGCCGGCCGTTCTCCAGCACCGGCAGGGCCAGCAGGGCGTCCAGGTCGGCCTGGCGGGCTGACTTGCCGACGGCGGAACCGTCCTCGGCGATGCCCTGGGCGATCTCCGGAATACCCGTCGCCCAGGACCGGCTGATGGGGTTGGAGCCCGGCTCCAGGCGGACGCCGTCGCAGCCCGCCGCGAAGTCCGCGACCCGGTCGCAATGGCCGGCGTTGAACACCAGCGCATCCCGGCTTTCCGTCGGCGTCCACACCTCGAAGCGGCGGGCGATGGGGGTGCCCAGGGCGGAGAGGAAGGTCATCACGTAGTTCTGGCCGGGCTCGTACAGGAAGGGCAGGCCCAGGCCCTTGCTGAGGCCCACCTTGCGAGCGTCGTCCTTGCGCAGGAAGCGGTCCGAATTCCACAGGTCGCCCATGATCTCCGGCATGCCGCTTTTCCACACCGTGCCGGGCAGGCCGAAGCCGGGCCGGAACTGGGTGCGGCGGGAGAGATATTCGAAGTTCTCGGCGATGCCGTAGAAGCCGTCCACCAGGCCCATGTCGAAGGACTCGGCAGGGTTGTTGTGCCACAGTTCGATGGCGCCCACGTGGTCGTCGTCGGAACCGCAGAACAGCACCAGCACCGCCAGCAGGTAGTCCCCCGCGAACACGGGCAGGGCCACGCCGCAGGTCAGGCCCACCTCCCGGGCCAGCTCGGCGCGCTTGAAATAGGAGTGCTGCAAGTCTTTGAGCACGATGGGATGGCGCGCGGCCCAGGCCTTGCCCGGCAGGCCCTCGCCGTAGCCGAAGCACATGCGTTCGCTGCCGGCGCGGAAGTGCTTGTGGGGGCCGTAGAGGCCATCCTTGAATTCGAGCAGGGTGCGGTCCTTGGCGGGAACCCAGATTTCGCTGACGCGGATGAAGGTCTTCATGGAACGGTTCTTTCTTGGAAGAGGGTGGGCAGCGATCCGGGCGGAACCGGGCCAGGGGCCGGCGATTCCGCGTGGTTATTGTGCGGCGCATTCTGGCATGGGCGCCGCCGATCACCCAAACGGCGGCGCCCGTGTGCCTGCTTCACCCGCTCACTCGCTCACTCGTCTTCCCAGCCGACCCGCTTGCGTTCCGCTTTGCGGGCGCGGCTTTCCGCCAGCTGGATGGCGAGGACGGATTCATGCAGGCGCCGCAGGGCTTCCTGGTGCATGGCCGACTCGGCGCGCATGTCCTCGTCCCCCAGGGGCTCGGCGATGAGGCCGAGGCCGGGCCACTCGTCGTAGCGCCGCGCCATTTCGTACAGCATGCGCGGACTCACGCGGCGGCCCTTGCCCTGGTTGTGCAGCAGGAAGTTGGCCACCGCCGCCAGGGCGAAGCCGGTGCAGGCGCCTTCCTGGCCCTGGTCGAGGGTTTCCGGCACCCGGTGGCAGTTCACCAGCACCGGCGGCACCGGCAACAGACTCGGCTGATAGACCCAGTCGCGGATGTCAATGCTGTCGGGCAGGGCGTTGAGGGTGGATTTGAGTTTGGCCCAGGATGGGGAGAGTGTGGCTGCTTTGCTGGAACGGGTTGGTTTGGATTTGCAGGCATACGTTTTCATTGTGGGGTACCTCCGACTGGGTCTGAATCGTCAGGTCTCGTTTTCGTATCTGCACAAACTGGCATTGAGTTCAGATGTGGGTGTGAGTTCACTCTCCTTCGTTGACAACATGGGAATTCAGCCGGCAGCCGGGAAACGATGCCTGTTCGTTTTCGATCAGGTGGTCGGGCAGGGCGCCGCAGTTGACCGGGATGAAGGGCTTGCCGGCACGATTACCCTGGTAGTGGATGGCGCGGGCGGCCAGTTCCTTGCCGCTGCCGGTTTCGCCGGTGATGAGGACGGTGGCGTCGATGCCGGCGATCCTGTTTAGTACCGCCAGCATGTCCCGGAAAGCTCTGGATTCCCCGATGAGCCCACCCCGATGAGCCCATGTTGTTGGATCTTGTCCGTCATGTTCGCTCCCTCCGATATCAGCCTGCTTTGGACTGTTATTGGATATTTTGTACCAATGCCCTGGCAAACTCCATGGTTGCCGGACCGGACAACCCGCACAAGTGGTGGATTTATCCGATGTCCATTTGCTCGGGCAGGAGGAATTCCCTGGCGTATCGGAGATAGATCTTGTCGCCGACGAACAGGGCGTAGAGGTCCGGATCGATGTGTCCCTCCCGTGCCATGTTGCCCATGATGGCCAGCGATTCGGACAGGGTCTTGGCCTTTTTGTAGGGGCGATCTCCCGCTGTGAGGGCCTCGAAGATGTCGGCGATGGCCATGATGCGGGCCTGGACCGACATCCTGTCGCCGGTGAGTCCTTTCGGGTAGCCCTTGCCGTCCATGCGTTCGTGGTGGCCGCCGGCGTATTCCGGCACGCGCCGCAGGTGCTTGGGCCAGGGCAGGGCCTCCAGCATGTTGTTGGTGGAGACGATGTGGTGGTTGATGATTTCCCGCTCCGTATCGGTGAGGGTGCCACGCGGAATGCGCAGGCAGGCTTCCTCGTCGGCGGTCAGGAAGGGATGCTCCATGCCCTTCGCGTCTTTCCAGCGGTAGCTGGCGATGCGGCTTATCCGGTCTTGATCGGGAGCCGCCATGGCCTCGCCGCCGATGTTGCAGCGGTGGAGGAAGGCCTGGTCCGCGTCCAGTTCTTTGAGGCGGCCACGATAGGTGGACTCGATGGCTTCACTGTCCTCCGGCCGCTCCAATAGGGCTCCCAGGCGCTGGATGGCGGCATCCCGGCGCAGCACCTCGAAGCGGGCGTCCAGCACGTGGATGCGGTCGAACAGGGCTTCCAGCTTGGTGGACTTGTCCATGACGTGGACCGGGGTGGTGATCTTGCCGCAGTCGTGCATGAGGCCGGCGATGCGCAGTTCGTAGCGATCCGGCTCGGTCATGCGGAAATCGGCCAGGGGGCCGCTGTCCACCTTGTGGACCGCCTCGGCGATCATCATGGTCAGCACCGGCACCCGTTCGCAGTGCTTGCTGGTGTAGGGGGATTTCTCGTCGATGGCGGTGTTGATGAGGCTGATCAGGGATTCGAACAGTTCGGCCAGCTGGTCGATGAGCCGGCGCTTGGTGTAGGCGATGGCGGCCTGGGAGGCGAGGGATTCCGCCAGCCGCTGGTCCTCGGCGGAGAAGGCGCGGATGGCGCCGCTGGCCGGGTCCAGCGCGTTGATGAGTTGCAGCACGCCGATGGTTTCCCGATGGTGGTCGATCAGCGGGACCGTCAGGAAGGATTGGGAGACATAGCCCGTGCGCTTGTTGAATTCCCTTGTACCGGAGAAATCGAAGCCCTCCGCGCGCTGGGCATCCTCGATGTTGACGGTGGTTTGATGGGCGGCGGCGTAGGCGGCCACCATGCGGTCGTTGGGCTGGCCGTCGGCGTCGAAGATGGGAATGTCGGGCAGGTCGATCCCGCCGCCTTTGCTGCCGCCCAATTCGATGCCCAGACTGCGGTTGACCAGGATGCGGAATTCGAGGGCGCGCTGGGCGTTGGTGCGGTAGACGGTGCCGGCGTCCGCGCCGGTGAGGTCGATGGCGGAGAGCAGTATCCGCTCCAGCAGATGTTCGATGTTCTCTTCCCGCGAGAGGGCGACACCGACGGTATTGAGCTGTTCCAGCTTGGCGAGCAGAGAGTGGTCTTCCATGTTCATTCGTCATGTTTTTCCGATAACCCATGATAGCCAGCCTTGCGCTGGATCGGGGTGTCCGGATAATCCCTTCCGTTCCGGCTCGCGATATTCGGGCCGGCCTTCCCCCAGGTTTGCTTCAATCCCGGAGTGTTGGTTTGCCCCGTCTTCTCCAGAAGTTCGCCGCAGCGGGTTCGTGGTGGCTGATCCTGTGCCTGATTCTTGGGACGGGCGTCGCCTGGGCCCAGATCGCCGTTCCTCCCCTCAAAAGCCGGGTGACCGATCTGACCGGCACGCTGGATGCCTCAGCGCGCCAGGTGCTGGAAAGCCGGCTGGAGGAATTGGAGAAGGCCAAGGGTAGCCAATTGGCGGTCTTGCTGGTGCCTACCACCCAGCCTGAGACGATCGAGCAATACGGCCTGCGCGTGGCGGAAGCCTGGAAACTGGGGCGCAAGGGTGTGGATGACGGCGTTCTTCTACTGGTCGCCAAGCAGGACCGGACTCTGCGCATCGAGGTCGGTTACGGTCTGGAGGGGGCTATTCCCGACGCCGTGGCCAAGCGGGTGATCGAGGAAGTCATCGTGCCCCGCTTCAAGCAGGGCGATTACCCCGGCGGTATCGACGCCGGCGTGAATGCCTTGCTCAAGCTGATCAACGGCGAGCCCCTGCCGGAAGCGAAAAAGCCCGGCAGTTCCGGCAACGCTGGCGGTATCGATAACGTGCTCTCCATGGCGATGGTCTTCATCTTCGTGGTGGGCGGCATCCTGCGCGCGATCTTCGGTTCATTCATCGGCGCGGCGGTGGCGGGCGTGGTGGCCTTTTTCGGCGGCTGGTTCCTGTTGGGAACCCTGGCTTCGGCCCTGTTGGTGGGGTTCGTCGTGTTCCTGCTGACCCAGATCGGAATTTCCA
>CAZEOR010000016.1:0-17496 GCA_964513695.1 uncultured Thiobacillus sp. | reverse complement strand
AGATCTACACAAGCGTTCACACTCTTTCCCTACACGACGCTCTTCCGATCTGGCCCTGGACGATTTCGGTACCGGCTACTCCAGCCTGGGCTATCTCAAGCATTACCCCTTCGATGTGCTCAAGATCGACCAGATCTTCGCGCGCAACGTCACCCGCGATCCGGAGGATGCCGCCATCGTGCGTTCCACCATCGCCCTGGCCCACAGCCTGGGCATGCGCGTGCTGGCGGAAGGCGTGGAAACCGAACCCCAACTGCGTTTCATGGCCCGCTATGGCTGCGACCAGATTCAGGGTTACCTGCTCAGCCGCCCCACCACGCCCCAGGAAGTGGAAACCCATGTCATGGAGCGGCGCGACCTGCGCCCGAGCGGCATGATCCATGACCACAAGGCCAGGGGCATCCTGATCGTGGACGACGAGCCGGTGCAAACCGAAGTTCTGCGCTTGTTGCTGAAAGACGAAGGCTACCGGACCTTTACGGCAGAAAACCTGGAAGGCGCCCTGGACATCATGGGCCGGGAACGCATCGACCTGATTCTCTGCGACCACTATCTGCGCGACTCCACCGGCCTGGAGCTTCTGGAACACATGCGCCGCCTGTTCCCGGATGTGATCCGTGTCATGGTTTCGGGCACCGACGAGCAAGCCGTGGTGATCGACGCGGTCAACCGGGCCGGCATTCGCGCCTGGCTGGGCAAACCGGTGCTTGCCGATGTCCTGCTGGCCTGCCTGCGCAACCTGCTGGCCGATCCAGGCAAGAGCGCATGACATGAACCTGAAACTCAAGATCTGGCTGATTCTGGGCCTCGTCATGGCCGTGCTGACTGGCCTCAGCACCCTGGTGGATTACCGCGAGATCGACCAGCGCGCCCGCATGGAGATGCACAAGCAGGCCCTCGATCTGCGCGCCGCCCTCATGGCCACGCGCAGGGTTTATCACAAGCAGTTCCTGGCCAGCGGCCTGCCCCTGAACGATCAGACCCTGGGCTTCCTGCCCGCCCACGCCATGAGCCGCATTGCCCAGGACTACCCCAACTGGACGACAAGCGGCGTGCGTTTCAACAACGTCTCCGACCGGCCGCGCAATCCGGCCAATCGCGCGGATGCCGATGAGCTCGCCGCCATGGCCTGGTTCCGCGCCAACCCCAAGGCGGAGGAATACACCGGCACGATCCGGGATGAACAGGGACGGGGGTATTTCCATTTCGCTGCCCCGATCTGGACCGAGCCCTATTGCCTGACATGCCATGCCGCGCCGGAATCCTCTCCGCCCACCATCCGGCGGCAGTACCGGGAAGGCTATGGCTATCGGGTCGGCGATCTGCTCGGTGTCCTGAGCATCAGGATTCCATCGGAAGAGGGACACCGCTTGGCCATTGCCCAGTGGCGACAGCAATTGGTGCAACAGGTGGGGCTATTGCTTGCGCTGATGATCATCCTGGCTCTGCTGCTCAACCGTTACGTGACGCGCCGGATTCTCGATATGCACAGAGCCTCCGCCCGGATCGCGAAGGGCGACTACAGCTTCCGTCTTGCCGACGGGAAACCGGATGAAATCGGTGAACTGGCGCGCGGCCTCAACACCATGGCGGGCGCCATCGAACAACGCGACCTGGCCTTGCAACGTAGCGAGGCGCGCTATCACGCCCTGTTCGAAAACATGCAGAGCGGATTCGCCCTGCACCGCATCGTCACCGACTCCGACGGCCGGCCGGTGGACTACGTCTTCCTGATGGCCAATCCCGCCTATTACGAAGTCACCGGCCTGCCTGAGGCAGATCTGATCGGTCGCCGCGTCTCGGAAGTCCTGCCCGATATCCACAAGGATTCCACCGACTGGATCGGCCTCTATGGCCGCGTGGCGCAGGAAGGGACGCCCATCCGGTTCGAAACCTATAGCGACGTCCTGGAAAAATGGTTCGGCGTGGTGGCCTACCAACCGGAACCCGGGCTGTTCGCCACCCTGGTCACCAACATCAGCGCGGCGCGCAAAACGCAACAGGCTTTGGCGGAAAGCGAGGAGAAATACCGCATCCTGGCCGACTATTCCTCGGAATGGGAATACTGGCTGGGGCCGGATGGCCGCTATCGCTACGTCTCTCCGGCCTGCATGGCGACATGCGGCCACAGCCCCGAGGAATTCCTGGCCGATCCCGGCCTGATGGAGCGCTTGCTGCACCCGGACGATCTGCCGGCATGGCTCGGCCACCTCCAGGCACACGCCGCCCCCGGCCAGCACACCCACAAGGCCCTGCCCTTGCGCATCCGCATCCGTGACGGCAGCTACCGCTGGATCGAGCATGTCTGCACGGATGTGTTCGATTCCAGCGGGCGCTGTCTGGGCCGGCGCGGCGTCAACCACGACATCACCGAGCGCAAGCGCGGCGAGGAGCTTGAACGCTTCAGCGCCTTCCAGGCCGGCATCGCCGAAATGAGCACCTCGATACTGCACAACATCGGCAACGCCATCACGGCGGTTACCCAGGACACCGACATCATCAACCATGCCGGCGCCGAACTGCTGCGGGTCGCTTCCCTGCTGGAGGCCAATGCCGCGCGCAGCCAGGAAGAGCTGTCCAGGCCCGGCACATCGATTTCCGAACTGGCTGTTCGCCAATGCGCCATCCAGCACGAAGCCGCGCGTGCCATCCAGCGGCTTTATGAGGACGACCTCAGCCAGCGCACCCGGCGACTCAGCGAGGGCGTGCGCCACATCGCAGATATCGTGCGCATCCAGCAGAGCGCCGCCCTACCCGATGCCCATCGCAGCAGTTTCAGCCTGTCCCAGGCCATCCATTCCGCCCTGGACATGCAGGGTGACACCTTCAGCAAGCGCGGCATCCAGGTGACGGTGGCGATCGATCCTGCCGTGGATCTGGTCAGCCTGTCCCATAACCGTATGCTGCAAGCCCTGATCAATGTCATCAGGAACAGCCTCGAAGCAATGAGCGAGCCCGAGCTGCCCGAAGGCTTCAAGGGCCGGCTTTCCATCCGGGCGGAACCCCTGGGCGAGGATCGCCTGCGTCTATCCGTGCAGGACAACGGCGTGGGTTTCGATCCGGACACAGGGGAAAACCTGTTCCGCTTCGGCTTCTCCACCAAGCAACGCGGCACGGGTTTCGGTTTGCACTCGGTGGCCGTGTTCGCCCAGGAAACCGGAGGGCAGGTTTCTCTGACCAGCGCCGGACACGGCCAGGGCGCATTGCTGATGCTGGATTTACCCCTGCGGGGAGGTTCCAACGGCGAAAACAAGGGGAAAACATGAACCCCATTCGCGCCAAGCGCCGCGGCATGCCCGCCGCGCCCCCCTCGCCGATCCCGGTATTTGCCGGGTGAAGCGGAGCCGATCCGGTGACTCGACATGAAACGCTTTCTGAACCTGCTCCTTGCCAGCCTGTTCCTTTCCACGCAGGCGCTGGCCGACCCGGAACTGACGCTGGGCATTGCCGTCTATCGGCCCAAAGCCGTCATGCAGACACAGTGGCAACCCCTGGCCGACTATTTGAGCCAATCCCTGCCCGGTTACACCATCCGGCTGCGCATACTCGAACTGAATGAACTCGATACCGCGATACAACGTCAGGAACTGGACTTCGCCTTCACCAACCCGACCCATTTCATCAAGCTGCGCGCCCACAACGCCTTGTCCGGCGCCCTGGCCACGCTGGTCACTCTGGAAGGCAGGATGCCGGCCGCCGTGTTGGGCGGTGTCATCATCCAATCTTCCGAACAAGAACCCCTGAATCAGCTTGCCCAGATCAAGGGCAAGACCATCGCCGCCGTCGACGCCGACGCCCTGGGCGGCTACGTGGCCCAGGCGGCGGTGCTGGCCGGGGTCGGCATCAAGCCGGAGGATTTGCGCGTACGCTTCAGCGGCCGCCCCCACGACCGGATAGTCGAAGCCGTGCTCACGGGCCAGGCCGACATCGGCTTTCTGCGCAGCGGCGTGATCGAGCAACTCAGCCGGGAGGGCAAGCTCGATCCTGCCCGTCTACGCATTCTCCATCGCCAGAGCCCGCCCGGATTCCCGTTCGCCGTATCGACCCCGCTCTATCCGGAATGGCCTTTCGTCGCCCTGCCAAGGGTTGGCGAGAACAATGCGCGCCGGGTGGCCACCGCCTTGTTGAGCCTCACTCCTGACCACCCGGCCAGCCGCGCGGCGGGTATTCACGGCTTCACCATTCCCGCGGATTACGCCCCGGTGGAGTTGGCCATGCGCGCATTGCGCCTGCCGCCCTTCGAGGGGGCGCCAGACTTCACCTGGCAGGATATCTGGGCTCGCCACCAGATCTCCCTGACCCTTCTGGTTCTGGCCGCCGCCGCGATCCTGCTATTGATCATCCGCCTGGCAACCGTCAACCGGCACCTGATGGAAGCGCGGCTCGAAGCGATTCGCACGAATTTCCTGCTGGATCGGGAACGGCTTCACCTGCTCACCCTGGTCCGCACCATGCCGGATATGGTCTGGCTGAAGGATGCCGAGGGCGTGTATCTGGGCTGCAACCCGCGCTTCGAGCGCTTCTTTGGAGCCGCCGAAGCGGACATCGTCGGCAAGACCGACTACGACTTCGTGGATGGAAAACTGGCGGATTTCTTCCGCGACAATGACCGGAAAGCCATGGCCAAGGGGCGCCCCAGCGTCAACGAGGAATGGCTGAGCTTCGCCAATGACGGGCATCGTGAACTGGTGGAAACCACCAAGACGCCCATGTTCGATGCCCATGGGCATCTGATCGGCGTGTTGGGCATCGGCCACGACATCACCGAACGCAGACGCATCGAGGAGATGCTGCGTCAACGGGAACACTACCAACGCGCGTTGATCGACAACTTTCCCTTCCTGGTCTGGCTCAAGGACGCCGAAGGCCGCTTCCTGGCCGTCAACAAACCCTTCGCCGACGCCTGCGGGCTGGCCTCGCCGGAGGTTTTCACCGGCAAGACGGACCTGGATATCTGGCCCCACGACCTGGCCGAAAGCTACCGGGCCGACGATCGGGCCGTGCTGGAACTGGGCCGATCTCGCAATGTGGAAGAAATGCTCGAAACCGAGGGCCGGCGGACCTGGATCGAAACCTACAAGTCGCCAGTGGCCATCGATGGGCAGGTCATCGGCACGGTGGGTTTCTCCCGGGACATCACCGAGCGCAGGAATATCGAGACAATTCTGGAGATCCAGCACCAGTTCACCGGAACCCTGGTGGGCAACCCCGGTCGCGATGAACTGTTGCGCGCCATCCTGGACAGCGCGCTCCGCCTTCCCGGTCTCGACGGAGGCGGCCTTTACTGGCGCCAGACCGATGGCGGCTACCACTTGATCCTGCACCAGGGCCTGTCGGGGACATTCATCCACAAGGTCGAACGGCTGGCCGCCGATTCGCCCCGGGCCGGCCTGATCACTCAGGGCCGCCTGCAATGCAGCTGTGTGGAAAACAACGCCAATTGCACCGACCCGGAACTGGTCCACAGCGACGACCTGGCGCGGGAAGGCATCCTCTCCCTGGTGGTCGTACCGATTCTCGCCAATGGCGCCCCGGTGGCCTGTCTCAATCTGGCCAGCAAACACCAGGGAACCTCGGCCCAGACCCTGGCCGCCCTGGAAACCCTGGCGCGCCATTTCTCCCGTGCGCTGGAACGGCTCCAGGCCCAGGAAGAAGCTGAACAGCAGCAGCGCAATATCACCGGCTTGTTCGACACCATTCAGGATTATCTCTTCGTCCTCGACATGGACGGCCGGATCCTGCATTTCAACAAGGCGGTGGAGGCAGGCCTGGGTTACGACCGCCACCTGCTAGGCCAACCGGTCGACTCGATATATTCCGCCGAGGTGGGCGGCGAGGCAAAGCGCAATCTGGTTGAAATGATGTCCGGCGCCTTGACCCATTGTTCCTTGCCGATCAAAAAGGCGGATGGCGGCCGGATCGCCGTGGACACCCTGGTGACGCGGGGCGACTGGAATGGCCAGCCCGCCCTGTTCGGCATCGCCCGCGACATGAGCGACCGCGGGCGGGTCGAGGAAATGCAGCGCTTCAGCGCTTTCCAGGCCGGCGTGGCGGAAATGGGCGTATCCGTCCTGCACAACATCGGCAATGCCATCACATCGGTGGTTTCCGACACCAACGCGGTCAGCCGGAGCAGCGAAGAGCTGGCCCGTGTGGCCGTCCTGCTGGAAAGGAATTGCGCGGAGTTCTCCGATCGGATGGGTCCGGATGGATTGGATGCGGACCAGAGCGGACACCTCCTGGCCATCCAGCGCCAGGCGGCGGCGACCATCCAGCGCCTTTATGAACAGGGATTGGCTCAGCGCAGCCGGCGCATCAACGATAGCGTCCAGCACATCGCCGATATCGTCCGCATCCAGCAAAGCGCCTCGGTTCCCTCCACGTCGGTGACCGCCTTCGCGCTGCATGAAGCCCTGCTCGATGCCCTGGCGATGCATGGGGATACCCTCAAGCAGCATGGTATCCGTTTCGAGGTGGCGGTCGATCCGGAGCTTGGCCAGGTGAGCTTGTCACGCAACCGGCTGTTGCAGGCCATGCTCAACGTGATGAAAAACGCCTACGACGCGATCCGGGAGCGGGAGGGCGAGGCGGGCTTCCAGGGCATGATCCAGGTGCGCGCCGAGGCGGTGGATCCGGGCTGGTTCCGCATCCGGGTCAAGGACAATGGCATTGGCATCGCGCGGGAACAGCAAGCGTCGCTGTTCCGCTTCGGGTATTCCACCAAGGCTCGCGGCAGCGGCTTCGGCCTGCACGCCACCGCGCTTTTCGTGCAGGAGCTTGATGGCGTCATCACCCTGGAGAGCGACGGTCCCGGCCAGGGCGCCACCCTCTCCATGACACTTCCCCGTTCCACCCAGGCATCCGGCAATACCGATGTCCGCCCCGTTGATTGTTCGCATGGGAGTCGAGCGTGACCCTGAGCATGAAAGATAGTTATCGCGTGTTGGTGGTCGACGACGATACGGCCATCCGTGAAACCTACCGGCATATCCTGCAGCCGCCGGCATCGGAGGTGGGTGGTTTGGAGGCCTTGATCTCCGGGGTTGCCGGCGATGCCGGAAGCAACGATGGCGGGACCGGTTTGGCGTTTCAGGTGACGACGGCAAGCCAGGGTCAGGAAGCGGCGGCTTTGCATCGAAGCGCCCTGGATTCGGGCATGCCCTTCCAGCTTGCTTTCATCGACATGCGCATGCCGCCGGGTTGGGATGGCATGCGCACCGCCGTTGCCTTGCGCGCCCAGGATCCATCCATTTACATCGTCATCGCCACGGCATTTTCCGACTACAACGTAAACGAACTTCAAGTGGCGCTGGGCCACGATGTGGTGTTGCTGCGCAAACCGTTCAACCAGGAGGAGGTCTATCAGCTGGCACGGACCCTGTGCCAGAGCTGGGAAACACGCCGCCGTCTGGAAGCAGTGACCGCTGAACTGGAAAGTCGCGTGGTGGCGCGCACCGCCGAACTGGACAGCCGCATGATCCAGCAACAGGCTCTGGCCGAAATCGCCGCCCAATTCATCGAAATGAGCGTCGAGGAGAATATCGACGATGCCGTCGCCTGGTCCCTGGCGCGCATCGGCCGCGTCATCGATGCCGACGTCTGCAGCCTCTACCAATTGCATGCCGCGGAAGAAAAATTTTCCCTCCGCCATGAGTGGATGGCCTTGGGGGTGAAGCCGCCGCGAACCGAACTGCAAGAACTGTCCCAGGCCGATATCCGGCCCGCCTACGCCCGCTTCCTGCGCGGTGAATCCTTCGCCATCAATCCCCTGCGCGATCTTCCCCCCGAGATGGAGCGGCTACGCGCGGTGCTGGCGGGAAATATCGAAAGCATTCTGGCCGTTCCCATGGAAATCAGCGGCCGCTTGACCGGCTTTCTTGCCATCGGTCATGTCCGCGCCAAGGCCGATTGGGATTCCCAGCAGGAACAACTGCTGTGCACCGTCGGCCATATTCTGGCCCGCGCGTTGGAAGCCCACGATGCCGGGCGGAAAATTCTCGAAAGCCAATACCTGCTGAGCGCCACCGAACATGCCGCCCATATCGGCAATTGGAGCCTGGAAGGCGAAACCCTGCGCGCTGTCTGGGATGACGAGATACGCCGCATTGTCGGCATTGGCCCGGATCAGGCGGTCGGGCCCGATATCCTCGCCGGTCTGGTACACCCCCAGGATTGGCCGGGCGTGCAGGCCTCGCTCATGTCCGCCCTCAGCCAGGGCACATCCCACCATGTGGAATATCGTATCCGCCGCCCGAACGGCGAGGAACGCTGGGTATCCTGCTGGGCCGAGCCCCAGCGCGACGCGGCCGGCAAGATACTGCGTCTGGTGGGCATGTTGCAGGACATCACCGAACGCCGGCTGCGGGAAGATCAACTGGAATTGCTGTCCGAAGCCGTGGAGCAAAGCGTGGACTCAGTGATCATCACCGACGTGCAAGGCCGCATCGAATACACCAACCGCCGCTTCACCGAAGTGACCGGCTACAGCCGCGAAGAGGCCATCGGCCGCAATCCGCGCATCCTCAAGTCCGATTCCACCCCACTCGCTGTCTACGAGGAGATGTGGCGCACCATCCTGGGCGGAGGCACCTGGCAGGGTGAACTGTTGAACCGGCGCAAGGACGGCCGCTTGTACTGGGAAAAAGCCGTCATCCAGGGCATGAGGGACGAACAGGGCCGCGTGCAGCATTTTCTGGCGGTGAAGGAAGATGTCACCGAGCGCAAACAAGCGGAGATGGGGTTGCGGGCCAGCGAAGAAAAATACCGGGCCATGTTCGAGAACATGGCCCAAGGGGCTTTCTACCAGCAGGCGGATGGCAGGCTCGTCGACGTAAACGGCGCCGCTCTGGAGCTATTCGGTCTCGACCGCGAGCAGTTTCTGGATATGACCTCTCATGACACGCTCTGGCGCGCTATTCGGGAGGATGGAAGTGAATTGCCACCTCGGGAACATCCTTTCATACGGGCACTGGAAACCGGGGAAACGATTCGCCATTTCATTGCCGGTGTTTACAACATCCGAAAAGATGCCTATGTGTGGCTCAGCATCAACGCCATCCCCCAGTTCAAGCCGGGCGAGCGCAAGCCTTATCAGGTCTTTGTCACGCTGGATGACATCAGCGAGCGCCTGCATCTGGAAGCTGAGTTACGCGATGCTCAGAGCAGCCGGGAAACCCTGCTGGCCAACCTGCCGGGCATGGCCTACCGCTGCCTCGCCGACAAGGACTGGACCATGATCTACGTCAGCGGCGGTGTGCATGAACTCACCGGTTACCGCCGCGAAGATCTGATCGGGAGCGCGCGGAAATTGCACTATGCCGAAATCATCCACCCCCAGGATCGAGCGCGGGTGAAGCGTGAGGTGGCGCTCGGTCTGGAACAGAGCGCTTCTTTCTGGCTTTCCTATCACATCGTGCGCGCCGACGGGAACATCTGCCAGGTCTGGGAACGGGGCCGGCGAACCTCCCCTCCTGGGCAGGTGCCGGCAGTGCTGGAAGGTTTCATCGCCTACGCCCCCGAACAGAGCCCGCCTTCCCCCTGAAGTTACGGCTGGGCGGAACGCTCCGGGAGCAGGCCACCATGGGGGTGGGATCGGATCAGAATTCGAAATAACGCCGGCCGTTACCGCGCAAGTCTGCCCGTACCCCGGCGTAATCAGGGAACAGCGCCGCCACCTCGCGCCAGAAGGCCGGGGAATGGTTGCGCTGCTTGAAATGGGCCAGTTCGTGGCAGATCACGTAATCAATCTCCGCCGGGCTGGCCTTGGCCAGACGCCAGTTCAGGCTGACCACGCCCTTTGGCGACAGGCTGCCCCAGCGGGTCCGCGCGTCGGACAGCCGCAGCGGCGGCGTAGCGCGCCCCGCGCGGGCGGCATGGTGGTCCAGGCGCTCCGCCAGCAGAGCGCGCGCCTCGCACTTGTACCAATGGCTGACCACAGCCCCCACGGCGGATTCCCCGGCGGCGCAGAGCAGCCGATCCGCTTCCCGTCTCACGGCAGGACGGCCTCCGGGCGCAATCAGGACCAAGGTCAGGCTGCCGCCGAGCCAGGGCAGTTCGGCACCGTCGCACCAGGTAAAAACACATGTCCGGGCCTTTTCCAGGCGTTCTTTGAGCCAATCCGCGTGGCGTTGCAGGAACCGGTCCACATCATGCTGGGGCAGGCGCAGGGGGGCGTTGACGGCGATCTCGCCCTGGTCGGTCACACGCAGGGCCAGGGTACGGCGCGCGGAACTGCGTTTCAGGAGGTAGACGGCATTGTTCCCGGCGATGGGCAATGGCAAGGTTTCTTCCACCCGGGTCGGCGCGCGCCGGCGTTTGAACCAGTTCACCCGCTCCAACCCCAGGCAAGTATTCCTCCCTCCTTTGCAAAGAGGGGGGAACCCACATACCACCTCACCACACGCCCTGCCGGGCCATGCTCCGGCGCAGGTAGGCGATCTGGGTTTGCAGGGGCAACTGCTTCGGGCACACGTCGTGGCAGCCGAGCAGGCTCATGCAGCCGAAGACACCGCTGTCGTCGCCCACCACCTCATAGAAGTCCGCATCGCTACGGATATCACGGGGGTCCAGGCGGAAGCGGGCGATCTTGTTCATGCCCACCGCACCGACGAAATCCGGCCGCATCCGGGCGGTGCCACAGCCGGCCACGCAACAGCCGCACTCGATGCAGCGATCCAGTTCATAGACGGCATCCGCCATCTCCGGCTCCATGGGCGCTTCCAGGACGTCCACATTGGGCTCGCCCTCCAGATGCAGCCAGGCCTGCAGGCGTTCGCTCATGGCCCGCATCCATTTGCCTGTGTTCACCGAAAGGTCGCCGATGAGCTCGAAGCCCGGCAGGGGGAACAGGCTGATCTCCGCCGGCAGACTGGCGGTCAGGGTGCGGCAGGCCAGCCCGGGCCGGCCATTGATGACCATGGCGCAACTGCCGCACACCCCGGCGCGGCAGACGAAGTCGTAGTTGAGGGACGGGTCCAGTTCCTCCCGGATGCGGGTCAGGGCGATAAACAGGGTCATGCCCGGCGTCTCGTCCAGCCGGTAGGCCTGGGTCCGGGGCGCATCCGCCGGGTCGCGCGGGTTGTGGCGGAAGACGTCGAATGTGAGGGTTCTGGTCATGACTTAGCGGGCAAGGGGCGGATGAATCACGCCTGCCCTCCTGTTCCAAACGGGGGTTCCGAACCGAGCGGTTAACTTCCCTCCTTGAAAAAGAGGAGTCCTGCGCCGGGCAGGCAACTCCCCCCTTTGAAGGAGGGAGGGTGGGGGGGATTTCAAAAGTTGACGGTTCACGGCAACGGCTCGTCCAGGCGCTCGTTGCGGGTCCGGTAGCGTTCCGGCAACAGTTGCTTGAAGGACATCAGGTGGGATTGCAGGGCATGCCGGTCCAATTCGGCCTCGCGCATTTCATCCACCTCTACCTGGCGCTCAGCGGTGAGGGGATGCTCGACGATGTTCTTGACACCGTAGCCGCGGAATCCCGGCGGCAGTTCCATATGCATGACGTCGAGAACTTCGTAATCCAGGCTGGGCAGATCGTCGCCAGGCTTCCAGCTGGCCAGGGTGCGGTTGAGCCATTCCTTGTCGTTGCGGGCCGGGAAATCCTCCCGGTAGTGGGCGCCCCGGCTTTCCGTGCGGCGCAAAGCGCCCAGGGCCACGGTTATCGCCACCTTGAGCATGCGCGGCAGGCGGTAGGCCTGGACCAGTTCGGGATTCGCATCCAGGCGGCGACTGATCATGCCCAGCCGCCGGCTGCGTTTGAGCAGTTCGGTCAGCTCGGCGACGGCGGCTTCCAGGTCGGGACCATTTCGGAACAGGCCTACGCTGTCGGTAAGGAGTGCTTCCATTCGTCTGCGGATCGCCACGGCGTTTTCCTCGCCCCGGCCGGCGGCGATGGCGGTGAGGTCCGCCTGCTCCCGTTCCAGGAATTCCCGCGCCAGGGCAGTTGAAAAACTGATGTCGCCTTGCCCGGATTGGCAGAAGTCGGCCACGTATTCGCCCACCAGCATGCCGGCCACCACGGTTTCCGCCACCGAGTTACCGCCCAGGCGGTTGAAGCCGTGCATGTCCCAGCAGGCGGCCTCGCCGCAGGAGAACAGGCCGGACAGCCAGGGCGATTCGCCGCGATGGTCGGTGCGCACGCCGCCCATGGAGTAATGCTGGGTGGGCCGTACCGGGATGTAGTCCTTGACCGGGTCGATGCCCAGGAAGTACTGGCAGATGTCCTTCACTTCGCGCAGGTTCTTGTCGATGTGGGCGGCGCCCAGACCGGTGATGTCGAGCCAGAGGTGCTCGCCGTAGGGCGATTTGACACCCTTGCCCTTGCGCATGTGCTCGGCCATGCGCCGCGACACCACGTCGCGCGAGGCGAGTTCCTTCTTGTCCGGCTCGTAGTCGGGCATAAAGCGGTAGCCGTCGATGTCCTTGAGCAGGCCGCCGTCGCCCCGGCAGCCCTCGGTGACCAGGATGCCGGCCGGCACGATGGCGGTGGGGTGGAATTGCACCGCTTCCATGTTACCCAGGCGCGCCACGCCGGTTTCCAGGGCCAGGGCGGCGCCCATGCCCTCGTTGATGAGGGCGTTGGTGGATACGCCCCAGATGCGGCCGTAGCCGCCGGTGGCGACGACCGTGGCCTTGGCCAGGTAGGCGGTGAGTTCGCCGGTGATGAGGTCGCGCACCACGGCGCCGTGGCAGCGCTGGCCGTCGTGGATCAGGGCCAGGGCTTCCATGCGTTCGTGCACCGGGATGGACTCGGCGATGACCCGGTCCGATACCGTGTACAGCATGGCGTGGCCGGTACCGTCGGAAGTGAAGCAGGTGCGCCATTTCTTGGTGCCGCCGAAATCGCGGGCGGTGATGAGGCCGTGGGCGGCGTCCTTCTCGGTCAGGGTGACGCGCTGGCCGTTGATGACCACCTCGTGGTCGCCTCGCTTCACCCGGCTCCAGGCCACGCCCCAGGCCGCCAGTTCCCGCGTCGCCTTTGGTGCCATGTGGGTGAACATGCGCGCCACCAGCTGGTCGCAGCCCCAGTCGGAGCCGCGCACCGTGTCCTCGAAATGGATGTCCTCGTTGTCCCCCTCGCCCTTGATGCAGTTCGCCAGGCTGGCCTGCATGCCGCCCTGGGCGGCGACGGAGTGGGAACGCTTGGCAGGGACCAGGGACAGGATCACGGGGTCCAGGCCGCGCCGCTTGATGCCGATGGCGGTGCGCAGGCCGGCCAGGCCGCCACCGATGATCAGCGCGTCGGTGTAGATGAGATTCATGATCCGCGTACCTCGCCGGCGTCATCTATCCCCCCCTTTGAAAAAGGGGGGTTAGGGGGGATTTCAGCATGATGAACGGGATCAACTCGCGCAAATCCCCCCTGCCCCCCTTTTCCAAAGGGGGGAAATACCGTGGAAACCGGCCGATAGCGCTCGCCGACCCGGTCGGCGTGGTCGATGCCCAGCTTGATGTAGGCGGCCAGGCTCAGCAGGCCCAGGACCAGGAAGAACACGGTGAAGGCCCATTTCAGGCGCTTCAGTTTGCGCCGGGCACCGGCGCCATCGGCGAAACCACCCCATTTCACCGCCAGCCGGTAGAGGCCGACGCTGGCGTGCAATTCCACCAGGAACAGCAGGACAAGGTAGAGCGGCCACATGCGGCCGCTCCAGACCCGGTCGGCGGATTCGAAGGGACCGATCAGTTCGGGACGGGTCATCATCAGATACAGATGCACCGGTGCCAGGAAGAACATGCCGAAGCCGGTGATGACCTGGACGAACCAGAGGGTAGTGTCCTCGTGGCGCATGCCGCGCATGTGGCGCCAGTAGGCCGCGTGCTGCTTCCAGTGGGTGGGGAATTTACGCAGGGCCAGCCAGGCATGGACGATGAACAGGGCGAACACGCCGGCGACGAACAGGGAAACCAGCCAGGGCAACGCCCGGCCGAAGAAGAAATAACCCTCGAAGAAGCGCGCCACCATCCAGAAGGCATCGTTGCCGAGCAGGATGGAGGAAACGAAAAACATGTGCAGCCACATGAACAGGCCGAGGAACAGGCCGGTGGCGCTTTGCAGGATATCGAGGCGGGCGGGCCAAAGACTGGCCCGACGGGAAGCGGCTGGGACGGCGGGGGCTGAAGAATTATTCACGACATCGGACTCCGGAAAGCATCTTACGCCTCGCCGCGGCCCAGCTAAAGCCTTGACATGGCGTTTTCTATCCAGGCTTCCGTCTCCGCCAGCACCTGGGTGGGCTTGCGGCCCACGGTCGGGATGGGCGGGCCGATGACCACGGTGATGATCCCCGGCTGCTTGATGAACGCATTCTTCGGCCAGCAGCGTCCCGCGTTGTGGGCCACCGGCAGCACCGGCACCCCCGCCTTGGAGGCCAGCCAGGGGCCGCCGACCTGGTAGTTGCCCTTCTCGCCCGGCGCCACCCGCGTGCCTTCCGGGAAGACCAGAACCCAGAATCCGGTCTTCAGGCGTTCCTTGCCCTGCATCTCGATCTGCTTCATGGCCTCGCGGCCGGCAGCGCGATCGATGGCGATGGGGCTGAACAGGGCCAGCCCCCAGCCGAAGAAAGGGATGTAGAGCAGGTTCTTCTTCAGCACGAAGGACAAGGGCGGAAAGATCAGCTGGAAGGCAATGGTCTCCCAGGCCGACTGGTGTTTGGACAGCACCACGCAGGGTTCCTTGGGCAGGTTTTCCAGGCCCTGGACTTCATAGCGTATGCCGACGATGACCCGGGCCAGCCAGATCACCATGCGCGCCCAGAGGGTGATGGCCCGGTAGCGCGGGATGGGCGGCAGGAAGAACAGAACCAGGATGAACAGGGCGAAGGGAACGGTGAACGCGGCCTTGAGGACGAAAAACACCAGGGAGCGGAAAAACAACATGGCGAGTCGGAACTATCAGTCCATTTCGGAAATGAGAATGTTGGCGGCTTCCTTCAGATCCTCGAACACCGCGACGCCATCGGGCAATTCGCCGCCCTCAAGGGTTCTCTGACCCTTGCCGGTCTTCACCAGAATGGGCTTGGCGCCCACACTGAGGGCCGCCTGGACATCGCGCAGGGCATCGCCCACGGCCGGCACACCCTTGAGGTCCACATGCAGGCGGGCGGAGATTTCCTGCATCAGGCCGGGCTTGGGCTTGCGGCACTGACAGAGAGCATCCGCCGCATGCGGACAAAAAAACACGGCGTCGATGCGTCCGCCCGCCAGGGCCGCCAGCTTGTGCATCTTGGCGTGGATGGCGTTAAGGGTGGACATGTCGAACAGGCCCCGTCCCACGCCGGACTGGTTGGAGGCCACCACCACGCGGAAACCGGCCTGGTTGAGGCTGGCGATAGCCTCCAGGCTGCCGGGTATGGGCTTCCATTCCTGGGGGCTCTTGATGAACTGGTCGGAGTCGTAATTGATGACCCCGTCGCGATCGAGGATGACGAGTTTCATGGCGAGCCGGGAGACGATTCGGAGGGGGTATTCTGGTCCCGCGGCTTGCCGGGCTCAAGGGCGCCCCAGCGAACCTGCCCGGCTGCGGTTTCGATACGGTTGCGGCCATTGTATTTGGCCAGGTACAGGGCCTCGTCGGCGCGCCGCATGAGAACCAGCAAGGACTCCTCCGGATGCCATTGGGCCACGCCCAGGCTGATGGTGAAATACAGGGTGGCCTCATGCAGGCGCACCGGCGTCCGCTGCACCTCGGCGCGCAACCGCTCGGCCAGGGTGGAGGCGGCAGCCAGATCGGCATTCGGCAACAGCATGACGAACTCTTCTCCGCCCAGGCGGGCCAGCATGTCCACCTCGCCCAATGCGCTCCGGCAGACTTGAACCAGAATTTTCAACACCTCGTCGCCATGCATATGGCCGTAGGTGTCGTTGATCTGTTTGAAATAGTCGATATCGACGATCAGCAGGGACAGCGGCGCACAGCTCGCGCGAGTCCGGGTAAAAGCCTGGTCCGCCAGATCGAAAAAATGGCGGCGGTTGGATATGCCGGTCAGGTGGTCCTGGTGGGCCAGTTCCCGCAATTCGCCTTCCAGACGCTGGCGCACCTCGATTTCGTGGGAGAGCCGTTCATTGGCGCGACGCAAAATAGTGGCATCCCGGTACTCCTCCCGCATCAACCGGCTGATGCGGTGGGCCGTCAGGATGCCAAACAGGTTGAGGGCCACCAGCAACAGAGACAGGGTTAAAACGTAATTGGCCGGCGGCTGAAAATGTTCGATCAGAAGCCAGATGAATGCCAGGGTGGAGAGCACTGCCACCGAAGTCGCCGGCAGGAAGCGGTTGGGAATGAATACGTAGACCCCCAGCAGCATGACCATCAGGCTCATGCCATGCCATCCGGATTCATAGGGCCGCAGCAGGGTGATGGAGAGGAAACCGGCCAGGGCCAGACTTTCCACCAGAGTCGGCGTGACTCCGTCCATCAAGGCGCGCCAGAAACGGCCAGCGCTCAGCGCGATGGCGATACCTGCGCCGCAGATGCTCAAACGCGTGATGAAGATCAGCAGGTATTGTTCGCCCATGCCCACCGCCAGATAGTCGGTGATGGCGAAAGCCAGGTAGAACAACGCCGCGATGGTGATGGCGATGCGGGTTTCGCGCACTCTGGCCAGATGGGTGGCCTCGCGGAACGCCAGCTCTGTGGATGGATGCGCGAATTCGGCGGTGAACCGGGAAATTCGGTAGTCGGTGACGTCCTCCATCGCTCCCCGCCGCGCCTCGCGCTGTTATTTCCCGGACAACTGGGCCAGGTCCGCGACCCGGTTCATGGCCTGGTGCAGACGCGCCAGCAGGCCTAGCCGGTTGGCGCGCACCGCCGGGTCGTCCGCGTTCACCATGACCTGATCGAAAAAGGTGTCCACCGGCGCCTTGAGGGCGGCCAGGGCCTGGAGGGAGGCGGTGTAGTCTCCGGCCTCAAAGGCCGCATTGGCGACGGGCTCCACCTCCGCCAATGCGGCATGGAGGGCACGCTCGGCGGCCTCCTGGAACAGATCGGCATCCACGGTCGCCTGGACCTCGCCCTCGGCCTTCTTGAGAATGTTGCCCACCCGCTTGTTGGCGGCGGCCAGACTGGCGGCCTCGGGCAGGGCGGCGAAGGCACGCACGGCGGCAAGGCGCTTGGGCACTTCCCCCAGACGCCGGGGACGCTGGCTGACCACGGCATCCACTTCCTGGGGCGTGTAGCCCTGTTCCCGCAGCAGGCCGGTGAGGCGGTCGTAGATGAAGTCGAGGAGTTCATCGCGACCAACCGCCATCTTGGCGTCCCATAGCAATTGATCAATGTCCAACGGCAGATCGCGCTCGATCAACATGCGGACCACCCCCAGCGCATGGCGACGCAACGCAAACGGATCCTTGTCTCCGGTGGGACGCTCGCCAATGCCGAACAAGTCCACCAGAGTCTGTAGCTTGTCGGCGAGAGCGACACACAGGCCGACATGGTTGCGTGGCAGCTCGTCGCCGCTGAAGCGTGGCTTGTAGTGGTCCTCAATGGCGTCGGCGATCTCAGTG
>CAZEOR010000015.1:13773-17862 GCA_964513695.1 uncultured Thiobacillus sp. | reverse complement strand
ATTACCGCTTCGAGAAGCCGGGGGAACTGGAACCGCCGTCCTCCGACGCCGGCACCGGCTGGTACAACACCGGTGACATCGTCGAGATCGACACCGACGGCTTCCTACATATCCGCGGCCGGGTGAAGCGATTTGCCAAGGTGGCCGGCGAGATGATCTCCCTGGAGGTGGTGGAGAAGCTGGCCGTATCCGCCTCGCCCACGGGTCAGCATGGCGCCACCTCCCGCACCGATCCCCAGCGCGGCGAGGCCATCATCCTTTTCACCACCGATGCCGCGCTGGGCAAGGAGCGGTTGCAAGAAGCCGCCCGCGCCGGCGGCCTGCCGGAGATCGCGGTTCCCCGCGAGATCCGTGTGGTGGAGGCCTTGCCCTTGCTGGGGACGGGCAAGGTGGACCATGTGACGCTGAAGAAGATGGGGGAAGGGGCATGAGTTCAGGCGGAGCTATACATGACCTGACGATGGCTTCTGTCCTTTCCGTTGTCCTGTTCGCATCCGCCTATCTGACTTTCTTCATGAGGCATCTTGACCATGAAACAGGTAGCCCGGTGCTGATGTTGGCTTTCGTCAGTGGTTATGCCTTTATGGTGTTCTGGTTGGTCTTCAGAAAGACACCGGGCTTGCCTCTTTCTGAGAGGATCGCTGACGCGTTGGCCGACGCGCTTCTAGGCGGCTTTGTTTTCTTGGTAAGTCTGATTGTGCTGTTGATCTCCACCTTGGGCGTATGAACCGCCGCCACTTCCTCCGCCACGCCGGTCTGCTCACTCTAGGCGGTGTGGGCCTGGCCGGCTGGAGCCTGTGGCCCGAGGCGGGGGTCATCAATCCCTGCCGTGCCGGCTTGGCGCCTGAACTGGCCGGCCATCCCCTGATGCGGCGCATCTGGGAGGGCATTGATCCGGCGAACGTCTGGGACGCCCATGCCCACCTGGTCGGCGTCGGGGACAGCGACAGCGGCGCCTGGGCGAATCCGAAGATGGACAGACTTTGGAACCCGCTGCAATACGTGCAGAAGCTGTTCTACCTGAACGCGGGCTGCGTCCACAACGCGCCGGGAAAGGTGGATGCCAGCTTCGTCGCGCGCCTGGAAAACCTCATGGACGGCTTTCCGTCCGGCGCGAAGATCCTGCTGCTGGCCTTCGACTGGACCCACGACGAACAGGGGCGGCCGCAACGGGAACACAGCGCCTTCCATCTGCCCAACGCCTACGCCGCCCGGGTCGCGGCGGCCCATCCGGACCGCATGGAATGGGCGGCCTCCATCCATCCCTACCGGACCGATGCGCTGGATGCCCTGGAGTCCGCCGTGGCGGCCGGCGCCCGGGCGGTGAAGTGGCTGCCGGCGGCCATGGGCATCGACCCCGCCTCGCCCCGCTGCGATGCCTTCTACCGGGCCCTGGCCCGCCACGACCTGCCCCTCATCACCCACGCCGGCCACGAGGCGGCGGTGGCGGGCACGACGCGCCAGGACCATGGCAACCCCCTCAAGCTGCGCCGGCCCATGGAGCTGGGTGTGCGGGTGGTGGTCGCCCATTGCGCCTCCCACGGCGAGGACGCGGACCTGGACCGGGGCGCGAACGGACCGCGCCGTTCCAGCTTCGAGCTGTTCGCCCGCCTGATGGACGAGCCGGGCCACGCCGGACGCCTGTTCGCCGACATCTCCGCCGTCACCCAGTTCAACCGGGCCGATGTGCTGGAAACCCTGTTGGCCCGGCCGGACTGGCACGGCCGTTTGCTCAACGGCTCCGACTATCCGCTGCCGGGCATCCTGCCCCTGATCTCCCTGGAGCGGCTGGTGGCGCGCAAGTTGCTGGCGGCGGAGGCGAAGCCATTCCTGAACGATCTGCGGGAGCACAATCCGCTGCTGTTCGATTTCGCCCTGAAGCGCCTGCTGCGCCTGGACGGCAAAGGCTTCGCCCCCGGCGTGTTCGAGACCCGCGCCTTTTTCGACCGGAAAGCCCGATGACCGCCACAACACCTCCCCAGTCCGACCTGCCCCTGCTGTCCCTGCCGATGGGCGCGGTGCTGCTGGCCCAGTTCTTCTCCGCCTTCGGCGACAACGCCCTGCTCATCACCGCCATCGCCCTGGTGAAGGCCCAGGGGCATCCGGGATGGATTCCCCTCCTGCAGGCCTGCTTCGTCCTCCCCTTCATCCTGCTGGCGCCCTTCGTCGGCGCCCTCGCCGACGCCTTTCCCAAGGGGCGGGTCATGCTGCTTTCTAACGGCCTGAAACTCGGTGGCGCCGCCGCCTTGGCCGCCGGGCTCAATCCCCTGGTCTGCTACGGTCTCGCTGGCGTCGGCGCGGCGGCCTACAGCCCGGCCAAGTACGGCATCCTGAGCCAGTTGTTCGGGCCGGAGAAACTGGTCAAGGCCAACGGCATGCTGGAGGGTTCCACCATCGTCGCCATCCTGCTGGGCGTGCTGGCCGGAGGCTGGCTGGCGGACCAGTCCCTGGCCCATGCCTTCACCGGCGTCATCGGCGTCTACGCCCTTGCCGCGGGCATCAACCTGCTGATCCCGCGCCTGCCGCCGGAACACGCCCTGGACCGCTTCGACGCGGCCGGCCTGCTGCGCGAATTCGTCGTCTCGGTGAAAAGCCTCTGGCGCGATCGGGATACCCGTTTCAGCCTGATCGGCACCAGCCTGTTCTGGGGCACCGGCTCCACCCTGCGTCTGGCCCTGTTCGCCTGGGTGCCGGTGGCGCTGGGCATCGCCAGCAACCAGATGCCGGCCAACCTGATGGGGGTGGTGTCCGTGGGTATCGTCCTCGGCGCCGCTCTGGCCGGCCTGCTGGTCAAGCTCGAAAGCGTGAATCGGGCCCTGGCGGGCGGCCTGCTACTGGGGCTCCTGGTGATCCTGTTGGCCTGGCAGACCGCGCTGGTGCCCACCGCCTTGCTGCTGGCGGCCATCGGCCTTGCCGGCGGTTTCTTCGTGGTGCCCCTCAATGCCCTGTTACAGGAGCGCGGCCACGAAAGCGTCGGCGCCGGCCACGCCCTGGCGGTACAGAACCTGTGGGAGAACCTGGCCATGCTGGGCTTCGTCGGCCTCTATGCCCTGGCGGAAGGCCTGCCCGTGGTGAATGTGGTGATGGGATTCGGGATGCTGGTCATGGCTGGCATCACCGCGCTGGCCGTGTTCCGGCTGCGGAGGGGGGCGTAGCCGTCGGTTCCAACCAGCCGGGACTTCCCCTCCCATCCTCCCCCGCTCGCGGGGGAGGGACCTTCTCCCTCCCCGTATGCGGGGAGGGTTGGGGTGGGGAGGGCCAATCCGTGGTGAGGCTCCCTCCGGCTCAGACGGACGCCGGCGGGGTCTTCTCGTCCCGCAGTTGCAGGCGCCACATGGCGGCATAACGGCCATCCTGGGCCAGCAGGGCGGCGTGGTTGCCCCGCTCGACGATGCGGCCGTTGTCCAGCACCAGGATTTCGTCCGCGTCCACCACGGTGGACAGGCGGTGGGCGATGACCAGGGTGGTGCGGTTTTCCGAGATGCGCGTGAGCTCCTGGCCGATGGCCTGTTCCGTGGCGCTGTCCAGGGACGAGGTGGCTTCGTCGAACACCAGGATGGGCGGGTTCTTGAGCACGGCGCGGGCGATGGCGACGCGCTGCTTCTCTCCGCCGGATAGCTTCAGACCGCGCTCCCCCACCAGACTGTCGTAGCCGTCGGGCAGGCTGGCGATGAAGCGGTCCAGGTGGGCGGCGCGGGCGGCCTCCACGACCTCCTCCCGGCTTGCGTCGACGCGGCCGTAGGCAATGTTGTGGTAGAGGCTGTCGTTGAACAGCACCGTGTCCTGGGGAACCATGCCAATACGGATGCGCAGGCTGGCCTGGGTGACTTGGCGGATGTCCTGGCCGTCCACCAGGATGCGCCCGGAGGTCACGTCAAAGAAGCGGAACAAGAGGCGCGACAGGGTGGACTTGCCGGCGCCGCTGGCGCCCACCGCCGCGACCTTGCGACCGGCCGGGATGACGAAGTCGATGTCGTCCAGAATGGGCCGGCGCGGATCGTAGGCGAAGCCCACGTGTTCGAAGCGGACCTCGCCGGCGCCCACGCTCAGCGGTTTCGCGTCCGGGGCGTCGGTGATCTCCGGCACCCG
>CAZEOR010000015.1:0-13763 GCA_964513695.1 uncultured Thiobacillus sp. | reverse complement strand
GTGCAGCAGGCCGAACAGTTTCTCCATGTCGGTCAGGGCGTTGCGGATTTCCCGGTAGACGGTGCCGAGGAAGTTCAGCGGGATGAAGAGCTGGATCAGGTAGGCGTTGACCAGCACCAGATCGCCCAGGGTCATGGTCTTGTCGGCCACGCCCCGGGCGGCCAGACCCATCATGGCGGTGACGCCGCAGGCGATGATGAAGGACTGGCCGCCGTTGAGCCAGGCCAGTGAGATCTCGCTGGCGACGGAGGCATCCTCCGCCGCGCGCAGGTCGTTGCGCAGGCGCTCCGACTCGTAATCCTCGTTGTTGAAGTACTTCACCGTCTCGTAGTTGAGCAGGCTGTCGATCGCCCGCGCGTTGGCGCGCGCCTCGGTCTCGTTCATGGCGCGGCGGTACTTCAGGCGCCAGTTGGTCACCATCACGGTGAAGGCGATATAGACCACCAGGGTCATCAGGGTGATGGCGCCGAACCAGGGGTCGTATTTGGCAAACAGTACGCCCGCCACCATGAGGATTTCCAGCAGGGTGGGGCCGATGTTGAACAGGGTGAAGTTGATCAGGAAGCGGATTGAGCGCGCGCCCCGCTCGATGTCCACCGCGATGCCGCCGGTGCGCCGTTCCAGGTGGAAACGCAGGGATTGCCGGTGCAATTGCCGGAACACGTCGTGGATGACCCCGCGCATGGCCCGTTGCAGCACCCGGGCGAAGAGGGCGTCGCGCAGCTCGGTGAAGGCGGTGTTGCCGAAGCGCAGCAGGCCGTAGAGGATGATGAAGATCAGGGGCAGGGCGAGGCTGGCGGCATCGGGATGCTCCAGCCGGTCAACGATCTCCTTCAACACCAGGGGTACGGATACGTTGGCCAGCTTGGCTCCCAGCAGCAGAGCGAAGGCGACCAGCACCCGTTGCTTGTATTGCCAGACATAAGGCGCCAGGGACCAGGCCGCGCGCCATTGACTGGCGCTGGTACGGGAGGTCATGGAATCGGAGCGAAGGCGGTCGTGGGCCATGGCTGGCTCGGGTGGAGGATGAGGCGGTAGTGTCCCGAAACCCGGAATGGCCGGGAAAGGACGAATCAGTCCTTCTGGCGGGACAGTATCTCGGTGGCTTTTCCAGCCGCCACGGGGCGGCTGAACAGGTAGCCCTGGTAGGCATCGCAGCCAAGGGATCGGATGTAATCGAGCTGGGCGCGGGTTTCCACGCCTTCCGCCACCACATTGAGGTTCAAACCCTTGGCCATGGCGGCGATGCCCGCCACGATGGTGGTGCCGTTGTTCATGTGTCCGTTCAGGTCGTGGATGAAACTGCGATCGATCTTGAGGGTGTGGATAGGCAGCTTCTTCAGATAGGACAGGGATGAGTAGCCGGTGCCGAAATCGTCAATGGAGATTTCCACACCCAGATCAGCCAGTTTGCGCAGCTTTTCGATGCTGCCGTCCATGTCTCGCATCAGGGTGCTTTCAGTGATCTCAATCTCCAATCCCTGGCCGTCCATGCCATTTTCACGCAGGCAGTGGGTGAATTTGTCCACGAATTGGGGGTGCTCGATCTGCCGGGGAGAGAGATTCACCGCCATGGTGATGGGGGATAGATCGGAGGAACGCCAGAGGTTGGCCTGGCGACAGGCGGCACCCAGCACCCATTCGCTGATGGGAGTGATCAGCCCGGATTCTTCCGCGATGGGAATGAATTCGTTGGGCGGCACGATGCCTCGGGTCGGATGATTCCAGCGGATCAGGGCTTCCATGCCGCGGATGCGCTGGTCCTGAATGGAAACCTGCGGCTGGTAATACACCTCGAACTGACCTTTATCGAGGGCGTGGCGCATCTCGTTTTCCACCGCCAGGCGGCCGGTGAAGGATTTCTGCAGGTCATGGGTGAAGAATTTGTAATCGTTCCGACCGCTGTCCTTGGCGTGGTACATGGCGATGTCGGCGTGTTTCACCAGAGTTTCTATGGTGTCGCCATCGTCGGGGAAGACGGCGATACCGATACTTATGCCGACAAAAATTTCATGGCCCTCGATGTGGAACGGCGGTTTCAGGGAAGCGAGGATTTTCTGGGCAATGTAAGCCGCGTTGTCGCGATTGCGGATGTGGGGCAGAAGGAGCATGAATTCGTCGCCGCCGATGCGGGACAGGGTGTCGCCTTCCCGCAGACTGCCGCGCAGACGCTGGGCCACCGCCTGCAACAGGCCGTCACCGACCAGATGGCCCAGGGTGTCGTTCACTACCTTGAAGCGGTCCATGTCCAGGAAGAGGGTGGCCAGTGTCTGGCCGTGGCGTTTGGCGTGGACGATGGCCTGGCCGAGACGATCCTTGAACAGTGCTCGGTTGGGCAGGCCGGTGAGCAGGTCGTGATAGGCCTGGAAGGCGATGGTGGCTTCCGCCTGCTTGCGTTCGCTGATGTCGCGGGCCACACCATAGGTGCCGAGAAATTCCTTGTTCTCTTCGTCCAGGCTGCTGTACATGCCCATGGAAGAAAGCTCCACCACCACCAAATCTTCGGAGGTGCGCTCGGCAAGACTACTCAGCAGATCTTCCTTGCGTTTCAACTGCAATTCGAGGTTGCGCGTCGACCGATCACCGGTGCGCCGCTCATTGATGCGATAGCGCGCGTTCTCCAGTTCGCCAGGAGGAACGAGCAGGAGGTAATCCTTGCCGATCAATTCCGATGGGCTGTAGCCCAGGGTGCGTTCGATGCTGTCGTTGATGTAGGTGAAAGTGCCCTTCGAATCGAGGGTATAGATCACGTCTGGCGAGGTGTTGACCAGCAATCGATGCCATTGCTCGGATTGTTCAAGCTGCTGCAGCATGCGGGCGTTGTCCCGCTCGAGCTGAAGCTTGAGCACGGCATTGCGCACCGTCTTGATCAGTTCATCCGGCTCATAAGGTTTGCGCAGGTAGTCGTATGCACCCAGACGCAAGGATTGGATGGCGGATTCGATATGACTGTCGCCACTCATTACGACGATGCGGCAGTGAGGTTGATGTTGGCGGATATACGCCATGATTTCATGGCCGCTGGCATCGGGTAGACGCAAGTCGAGCAAGGCCAGGTCATAGGCGCGCTTTGCCAGCAATGCGTAAGCTTGGGCGCCGGTGACTGCGGAATCGATGTTGTGGATGTATTGGGACAGCAGCAACCGAGTGCTTTCCAAATAGCGCGGCTCATCCTCCACGATCAGCAGATTGATGAGCGGCGCCTGATTCAGGCTGGAAAGCGGATCACCTTGCATATGAGGTGGCCCCTGGGCGGAGGTGGATGAAAGGCCGTCGGATCGTCGATATTCGACCCCGAATCAACCAATGGGTAATGATATCTGGAATGTTGTACCGGTTGTGTTGCTCTTATATGTAATGCTCCCATTCAGCGACTGGGTCAAGGTTTTGACGATGGACAGTCCGATGCCCGCGTGGCCTTCGCCCTTGACCGACTCCACCGGACTGAATATCCGTCCGGCCAGTTGGGGCGGGATGCCCGGTCCGGCATCTGCCACCAGGATTTCCACAAAACGCTCCTGGCGATGGTTGACCAGGGAACCGGTTTCGAGACGCACCGTTCCGCCGGAGGGCGTTGCTTCCAGTGCGTTGAGGAGCAGGTTGAGGACGATCTGCTTGAGCTTGTCCCGGTCGCAGGCCAACTTGGGTAAACCTTCCTCCAGCCGTAGCGCGATTTGCACACCTTTGTTCTGCCAGGAGGGGTTTGTGACCTTGACCAGATCCTCGATCAGCGCGTTGACGTCAGCCTGTTCGGTAAATGGGCCGACGGGAGCCTCGTCCTGGGTCAGGGCGCGAATGATGCGCACGATGCGATCCAGCTCCTCGTGCATGATGCGCAATTCGTCGGAGATGGGGGCTTCATCGCCCAACTTGGCTTTCATGATGGCCAGGTAATTCTTGACGATGCCCAGCGGGTTATTGATCTCGTGGGCGGCACGGCGCACGCGGGTAGCCAATTGATCGTTATTTCCGCTTGGTACGGATATTGGCTGGCCCAGGGCTGGCTGGCGCCCGGCCAGTTCACCCAGACGGCCATAGTGTCTGGGGTTGGCGGCGATGGTACTCAGGGACTGACGGCTGCCGCACACCAGGAGCACGCCGATGGGATCGCCGATGCCGATGGGAATGGCAGCCAAACCTTCAGCTCCCGCCTGTCGAATGATTTGCAGGTCCAGGACTGCCGCGTCCGCCGGCACATCCGTGGTGACCACGACTGGCGTTCGTGTGAGCAGAGCCCAGGCGGCGGCAGTGGTGCTGCCCTCGGGTTGGATTGCGATAGGCGGGGTAGGGCGGTTGCCCAGCGGCTGCCCTTCCAGGGCGCCATTGCGTGGGTTGCGATGCAGGTAGATGGCGTGGCCGAGCCCTTCCTGGCTGGCCAGACTGTCCGCCAGCGTGACGACAGCCGAGGTCGGATCCTGAGGATGCCCCCCTGAAACCAGTTCAAGCCGCCCCATGCGACTGAGTTCCCGCGCGATCTCACCGGATTGCCGGAAGCTGCTTTCGCTGGCCAGGGTATCGATGGCTCTGCCCATGGCCAGGTAAATCTCGCTGATGCTGTCGCGATCGATGGGAGCGGCCAGAGCAAGGGTATCGGGGTGGGGCAGGGCGGGAATCCATGCCGGGTAATTCATGGTCTGGCGATAGGCGGCCAGGGCGATTCGGACCAGAGGGGCGGCATCCAGGAGGCGTTGGGCTGGTTCGTTCACATAGCGCAGCACATCCGGCAGGAAGGTTTTCAGAGGCAGCCTGTCCAGGGCGGCGAGGGCGTGGTGGCGCGCGGTGTCCGCGTCGCTCCCGGCATTGCGCGCAAAGCGGGGGAGCCAGCACATGAGGCCTGCCAGCCAAGCTTCATCCAGTCCGGGATAACCGGATTTTTCCGCCAGGGCGCGCGCGAAATGGGCCGTGGCCAGGGCTTTGCGCCAAGCAGTTTCCAATCCATCCGCAGAAAAGGCGGGGATGGCCAGCTGCTCGGTGGCACTGGCTATCACCAGACTCTTCACGGTGACCGGGTCCAGTGCGGCCATTCGCTGGTCGAGCTTCAGATCAACCAGTTGGGTGCCCGGATTCAGTTGACCGATGGCGTCCAGGGCGACGAGGGCGAGGGCCGGGTCCAGCATGAACAGACGGCCCGCCTCGACTCCGATTTTCTCCGCGCCGCCCAGTTCGACCAGCAGACGTGCCAATACGCCTGGATGGCTGGCAAACGGCAGCTTATCCATTGGCGGTTGGGTGGAGGGGTCAAACGACATGACGATCGGGATAAGCGTTCAAATGTAAGGGCAGCTATGAGTAAGCAAGCCTTGTGCCATGGGGGCCGGCATGCTTACCGCCCACATTCACGAGGCTTCGAGCGGTGTCGTCGTGCCGAACTGTAAAAAAAACCGACAGCTAAAAGTCATGTTGTTGAGCGATCAACAGGCTTGTCGGAAGAATCATCTCGTATTGGCTGGCCGGTCCTAAGCGTCGGTGCTGTCTCTAAGCAAGCGAAACAACGCGCGGCTGGATTTGGGTGGTTTGCCTTCCGATTCCTCCTTGCGCGCATTCCGGATGAGTTGCCTTATCTGTTGCGCGTCGCAATCAGGATGCTGGGATAGCCACTCGGTCAAGGCTTGATCGTTCTCGATGAGGCGGGTACGCCAGCGTTCCAGGGCATGGAATTCGGCTTTGGCGGCAGCGGACTCGCCCCGTACCGCGGCCAGATGCTCGGCAATGGGCTCGATGTCCACATCCCGCATGACTTTTCCGATGAATTGCATTTGCCGCCGGATGGCACCGTGGCTGGTGAGCCTCTGGGCTTCCAGAATCGCGCTCAGCAGGTTGTCCGGAAGGTCGAACTTTTCCAGCCGGGCGCGGGAGAGCTTCACCAACTCCGCGCCCATGTCCTGCAACGCGGTCATTTTCCGCTTGCGCTGGGATTTGCTGACGATTTCGTCGGCACTGTCGTCGGATTCTTCTTCCATGATGTCAGGTTCGTGCCACTTGGGGCGAAAGGCTTGGGAAATGGGTTGGTATCATAACGACTTTGCTGACCCACCCGGATTCCGCCGTGTCTTCCAGTTCAGATTTCGCTTCAGTTCCTTCCTCGCCTTTCAGTTTTTCCCGCGAAGCGCTTCAGGGGTTCGCGGCCCAGGTGCTCGATCTGGCTCGATCCGGTGGCGCGACAGCCGCGGAAGCCGAAGTCTCGGAGGGCAGCGGTCTGTCCCTAGGCGTGCGTCACGGCGAGGTGGAAACCATCGAGCACAACCGGGACAAGGGTATCGGTGTCACCGTTTATCTTGGCCAGCGGCGGGGCCACGCCTCCACATCGGATTTCTCATCCGATGCCTTGGCGCGGACGGTGGAGAAGGCCCTAAGCATCGCCCGCTATACCGCCGAGGATGATTGCGCCGGTCTGGCCGACGCCGATCTGTTGGCGAAGGATATTCCCGACTTGGAGTTGTTCCATCCCTGGGACGTAGGCGTAGAAGGGGCGATGGAGCTGGCCAGGGTCTGCGAGGCGGCGGCGCTTGGTGTGGACCCGCGTATCACCAATTCCGAGGGCGCCTCCATATCCAGCCAGGTCTCCCATTTCATCTACGCCAACTCCCTGGGTTTTTCCGGCGGTTATCCTGGCAGCCGGCAGAGTCTGTCCTGTGCGGTGATCGCCGAGGATACGAAGAATCCGGAAGGTTCCATGCAGCGGGATTACTGGTACACCACCGCGCGGGCGGCAGCGGACCTGGATACGCCGGAAAGTGTCGGTCTGCGCGCCGGTGAACGCACGGTGCGCAGGCTCAACGGTCGCAAGCTGGGTACGCGCCAGTGCCCGGTGCTGTTCGAGGCCCCCATCGCCACGGGCCTCATTGCCAGCTTCGTCTCCGCCGTGTCCGGCGGGCATCTATACCGCAAATCCTCCTTCCTGCTGGACAGCCTGGGCACAAAGCTCTTCCCGGATTTTTTCCAGTTGCAGGAACGGCCTTTCCTGCCCCGTGGCTTGTCATCTTCGCCCTTCGACTCGGAAGGTGTGGCGACCAGGGATCGGGACGTAGTGAAGGACGGTGTGCTGCAGGGCTACTTTCTAGGCAGCTACAGTGCCAGGAAGCTTGGCATGAAGAGCACGGGCAACGCTGGCGGCAACCACAACCTGATCGTCCCTTCAACGGGCGAAGACTTTTCCGCGTTGCTCCGGAAGATGGACACCGGCCTGCTCGTCACCGAGTTGCTGGGTCATGGCCTCAACATGGTCACCGGCGACTACTCACGGGGTGCGGCCGGTTTCTGGGTGGAGAACGGAGTGATCGCCTATCCGGTGGAGGAAATCACCGTAGCGGGGAACCTGAAGGATATGTTCAAGGGCATCGTCGCCCTGGGCAACGACGTGGAAACCCGGGGCTCGCGCCAAGTGGGCTCGATTCTTATCGACCGCATGACCGTGGCGGGCGACTGAGTTGGATCTATTGCTGGTGCTTTCCCGTGCCATCGATAGGCTCAATGGCGCTATCGGCCGTGCCGTGAAATGGCTGGTGCTGCTGGCCACACTGGTTTCCGCTGGCAATGCTGTCATGCGTTATGGCTTCGACCTGAGCTCCAATGCCTGGCTGGAACTCCAGTGGTACCTGTTCGCCCTGATCTTTCTGCTGGGAGCCGGCTACACCCACCAGCATAACGGACATGTGCGCATCGATGTGCTCTATGGGCGTTTCAACCCCAGGATGCGGGCATGGGTCGATCTTGTCGGTGGCTTGCTGTTCCTGCTACCCATGGCGGGATTGATCGGCTGGCTGGGGTGGTCGGCATTTCTCACCTCCTGGAACGTGAGTGAAACCTCGCCGGATGCGGGTGGTCTGCTACGCTGGCCAATCAAACTCGCCATTCCTTTGGGATTCGGTTTGCTGTGTCTGCAAGGCTTGTCGGAAATCATCAAACGCGCCGCCTTTCTGGCCGGGCGGCTTGATCTGCTCGAAGAACACGCCGAGGAGGTGGTGTGAGCTTCGAACTCATGGCGCCCCTCATGTTCGCGGGCCTAGTGGTGTTTCTGCTGATGGGCTACCCGGTGGCCTTTTCCCTGGCCGCCAACGGCCTGTTGTTCGGTTTGTTGGGTATGAAGATGGGTTTTTTCGGCTTCGACCAGTTGCAGGCCTTGGCGGACCGTGTGTTCGGCATCATGTCCAACTCAACCCTGCTGGCCATTCCGTTCTTCACTTTCATGGGGCTGATTCTGGAGCGCAGCGGCATGGCGGAGGAACTGTTGGATAGTCTGGGCCAGTTGTTCGGCGCGATCCGTGGCGGCCTGGCCTATTCGGTGATCCTGGTGGGCGCCCTGCTGGCAGCGACCACTGGCGTGGTGGCAGCCTCGGTAATCGCCATGGGACTCATCTCCCTGCCCATCATGCTGCGCTTCGGCTATGACAAACGCCTAGCTGCCGGGGTCATCGCCGCTTCCGGCACCCTGGCCCAGATCATCCCCCCCTCCCTGGTCCTGATCATCCTGGCCGACCAGTTGGGGATCAGTGTCGGTGACATGTATCGCGGCGCCCTGGTTCCCGCCCTGGTGTTGACAGGCCTGTATCTGGGTTTCGTCCTGCTGGTATCCCTGGCGAAACCCGCCGCCGCGCCTGCCATGCCGCCGGAGGCGAGAACGTTGCGTGGACAGGCTTTGGCAAAGCAAGCCGTGGTTTCCATGGGGCCGCCCCTCATCCTGGTGTTCCTGGTGCTTGGCACCATCTTTGCCGGTATCGCGACGCCAACCGAGGGCGGAGCCATGGGCGCCACCGGTGCACTTTTTCTGGCCATCGCAAAGAAAAGGCTAAGCCTGGATCTGCTGAAACAGGCTATGGATTCCACCACCCGCCTGACCAGCTTCGTGATATTCATCCTGATTGGGTCGACCGTGTTCTCTCTGGTGTTCAGATTGATGGACGGCGATCTCTGGGTGGAGAGCTTGCTGGTCGGCCTGCCCGGCGGCGCGCTGGGTTTCCTGATCGTGGTGAACCTGCTGGTTTTCGTGCTCGCGTTCTTTCTGGATTTCTTCGAGATCGCTTTCATTATCGTGCCGCTGCTGGCGCCGGTGGCCCACAAGCTGGGCATCGACCTGATCTGGTTCGGCGTGCTGCTGGGCATCAACATGCAGACCTCGTTCATGCATCCGCCCTTTGGTTTCGCCCTGTTCTACCTGCGCAGCGTGGCGCCGAAATCGGTGCGCACCAGCGACATCTATTGGGGTGCCATTCCCTTTGTGGTGATTCAGGTTCTGATGGTGGTTCTGGTGCTGTCATTCCCTGGTTTGGTTGGCGCTCATCCCGAGGCAACACATACGGGCTCCATGGAAATCAGGACCGAGGATGCCGGGGCGGGCTATCTCTTGCCGCCAGAAAGTAAACCCTGAAATAGGGACTAAGATAAATCAATGGGTTAAAGTTTCTTCTTAATGAGCCGATACACTTACCGTTTTCAGGATATTCGATGAGGTCCATCATGAAATTGATCCTTTCCTTGGCGACGATTTCACTGCTGTTATCCGGATGCGCCACACGGGAATATGTGCATGAATATGTACAAACCCAGTTGAATCCGGTCACGGCCCGGGCGGGTGCGCTGGAAAGCCGGGCCAATGCCGCCGATGCCGCAATCCAGGCCAATACGACTGCCTTGGTTGAAGCCAGCAAGAAGGTGGATAGCGCGGTATCCGAGATTCAGGTGACGCTTAAAGTTCATGCTGACCGCCTGGCCAAGAACGAATCGGATATCGCCCAGCTTTCCAAGACCGCCCAGGATGCGGTGGAGCGCGCCAGTGCCGCCGGCAAGCTGGCTCAGGGAAAACTTGTTTATGAAGTGGTGCTGTCTGACGACAAGCTGAAGTTCGGCCCCAATAAATCCGCGCTGAGCAAGGATGCGGAAGCCGCCTTGGCCGAGTTTTCCGGAAAACTGAAGGGCGACAACAAGAACGTTTTCATCGAAATCCAGGGACATACGGACAGCACAGGCGAAGCAGCCCCCAACCTTAAACTGGGTGAAGCACGGGCTGAAGCGGTGAGGCGTTATCTCAACATGAAGGGCGGCATTCCCCTGCATCGTATGTCGGTGATTTCCTATGGTGAAACCGCTCCCATCGCAGATAACAAGGTCAAAGCCGGTCGCCAGCAGAATCGACGCGTGGTGCTGGTGGTCATTCAGTAACCTGGTCATCATTCCCCCACGGCGCGGCCTTGCCGCGCCGTTTTTATTCAAGGAGAGAGCATGTCTAGCACTACCACTTCCAGCGGTCTGGTCATCGATGAAATCACTCTCGGCGATGGTGATGAGGCCCAGTCCGGTCGCACGGTCAGTGTCCATTACACGGGCTGGCTGACCAACGGCACCAAGTTCGATTCCAGTGTGGATCGCAACGAGCCTTTCGATTTCCCCTTGGGTCGCGGTTATGTGATCCGAGGGTGGGACGAGGGTGTGGCGGGCATGAAGGTGGGAGGGAAGCGCAAACTCACGATTCCTCCCGATCTTGGCTACGGTCCGCGTGGTGCAGGCGGCGTGATTCCCCCTAACGCCACCCTGGTATTCGAGGTGGAATTGCTGGCAGTGAGCTGAGCTCGCGATGCCTTGGGGGAATGCGGGTGTCTACCGCTTTCCCCGCTTCTTCAGACCCATTTCGATCCGCTCGCACAGGGTCTTCAGGATGCGGATGCGTGCCACATTCTTGTCGTTGGCAGGCACCAGGGTCCAAGGGGCGATCTCCGTGCTGGTCCGGTCCACCATGTCGCATACCGCCTGCTCGTACTCAGGCCACTTGTCCCGGTTACGCCAGTCGTCCGGCGTGATCTTGTAGCGTTTGAACCCGGTGGCCTCCCGCTCCTTGAAGCGCTTGAGCTGTTCCTCCTGGCTGATTGCCAGCCAGAACTTCACCACGACGATACGGTGTTCGGCCAGTTGCGCTTCGAAATCATTGATTTCGCTGTAGGCCCGCTGCCAGTCGTACTCGGAGCAGTATCCTTCAACCCGCTCCACCAGTACCCGTCCATACCAGGAGCGATCAAACAGCGCCAGACGGCTGCGCCGGGGAATATGGCGCCAGAAGCGCCATAGGTAAGGCTGGGCTTTCTCCTCGTCACTGGGGGCGGCGATAGGAATAACCTGATAGCGACGTGCGTCAAGGGCACCGGTGATGCGTCGGATGGCGCCGCCCTTGCCGGCAGCATCATTGCCCTCAAACACGCAGACGACTGAAATCTTCTTGAATCGCTTGTCCCGTGTGAGCAGATTCAGGCGGCCCTGCCAGGTTTCGAGCTCCACCTGATAGGCCTGCTTTTCGAGTCGTACACTCAGATCCAGGGCTTTCAGGATGTTGAGGTTGTCCACTTGAGAGGTGATGGGGACGACAGCGGGCCGGCTCACCGATGCCTGTGGCGTCGGTTCCAGTCTTTTGCGCAGGGCTTGCAGCAAGGTGCGGCCGAATGCCAGTTCACGATAGCGTGAATCTTCTCCCTCGACGATGTGCCATGGCGCGTTGGCGGTACTGGTCATGCGCAGGGATTGGGCACAGACCTTGGCGAAGGTGTCGTAAAGCTTGAAGTGGTGCCAGTCCCGGTCGGTGACGCGCCAGCGTGTGCGAGGATCTTTTTCCAGGTTCTTGAGGCGCCGCTTCTGGCCTGCTTTCGACAGATGAAGCCAGAATTTAAGGATCAGGGCGCCTTCGTCGCTCAACATTTGTTCAAAACGCGCATTTCGGTCCATGGCTTCGTCCAGCGCCGCGTTGTCGGTATGGCCATAGACCCGGCTCAGGATTGGGAGGCTGTACCAAGAGCCCTGGAATACACCGATCTCGCCTTTGGGGGGCAAAGCCCGCCAGAACCGCCACATGGGGGGGCGATCGCTTTCTTCGTCGGAAGGATCGCCCATTCCATGGGTTTCAATGTGGCGCGGGTCCAGCCAAGCATTGAGGAGTTGGACGGTTTCGCTGCGTCCGGCGCCGTCCACGCCGCTTACCAGGATGACGACCGGAAAGCTGCGCTTGCTGATCAGATCGTATTGGGTTTCCAGCAGGGCTTCCCGAAGGGCAGGTACTTCTTTCTCGTATGTAGTCTTGTCAACCTTGTGGCCGATTTCAGCGGACTCGAACATTGCATTCCCCTTTATTTGGCCCGCGAACTGGGCCTGTTTCAGGATAGCTCAGGGGGTGGCCGTTCGAGGAACCAGACTATTGGGCCGCGAGGTAAATTGACAGTGCATCGATTTCCGCATCGGTCAATGCTTTTGCAAAGGGCATCATGGTCGCACTCTGGGGGCCGCGTGTATTCCCAGCCCGGTAATCCTTGAGCATGGCGACTAGATCCGCAGCCGGTTTGCCTGCCAATACGGGGAAAGGGGGTTGGCCCTTGCCATTCTGGCCATGGCAGCCCAAGCAGACGACTGCGTATTTCAATTGACCTGTATGCATCAGGGCAGCAGCATCGATTGGCGCACCCTGCGAAACGGGGGGAGGCGGCACTGCGCGGTTTGCCGTGTTGGCGGGCGGGTTTTTGTCACCGCAACCGGATAACAGAAAGATAGCCAGAACGAAAACGCTGGGTAGACGTCGCATCGAATTTTCCCGGCCAATCATTTCGAGTAATAAAGAAAATTGGCGTAGGAGGCTTCCGCAATCTTGAACCACTGTATCTCCTGGTCCCGGAATTTCTTCCACTCGCCATAGATACGGGCAAAGGTTGGATTCTTGCGGGCTTCCTCGTCGTACATGGCGAAGGCGGCATGTTTGGCTGCTTCCATGACGTCCTTGGGGAAGGCATGCAACTGAGCGCCTTGTTTCATGAGCCGCATGAGCGCCTGGGGGTTCTTGAAATCGTATTCGGCCAGCATGTTCACGTTGGCTTCCGCGCAGGCCGATTCGAAGGCAGCTTTGTACGCTTCAGGCAGTTCGTTCCATCGGGCCATGTTCACGTAGAAGGAGAGTTGCGGGCCGCCTTCCCACCAACCCGGGTAGTAATAATGCTTGGCGATCTTGTGGAAGCCCAGTTTCTCGTCGTCATAGGGGCCGACCCATTCGGCGGCATCCAGGGCGCCGCGTTCCAGGGAGGGATAGATATCGCTGCCGGCCAAAGTCTGGGGAACGGCGCCCAATTTGGCCATGATCTGGCCGCCGATGCCGGGGATGCGCATCTTCAAGCCCCTCAGGTCGGCCAGTGATTTGATCTCCTTGCGAAACCAGCCTCCCATCTGCACGCCGGTATTGCCGCCGGGGAACTGGACGATGTTGTATTGCTTGAACAGCTCCCGCATCAACTGGATGCCGCCACCGAAATACATCCAGGCATTCTGCTGCCGGGCGGTCAGCCCGAAAGGCACTGCGCAGTCGAAGGCAAAGGCCATGTTCTTGCCCACGTAGTAGTAACTGGCCGTATGTCCGCACTCCACCGTGCCATTCTGCACCGCGTCCAACACCTGCAAGCCCGGTACCAAGTCACCCCCTGCAAAGACCCGAATCTGGAACTTGCCGCCAGTGATCTTGTGCAGCCGTACAGACAGCAATTCCGCCGCACCGTAGATGGTGTCCAGGCTCTTGGGGTAGCTGGATGCCAGGCGCCACTTGATCGCGGGGCCATCGGCGAAGGCTTTCGGAGCAAGGGAAGACGCAGCCAGGCCAAGTCCGGCCCCGGCGCCTTTCAGGAACGCGCGTCGTTGCATAGTGTGATTTCTCAGAATTAAAGGAGGAGAGGCAGAAACGCTAGGCGGGCACGGATCCGATGGGCCTGATGCGCACGATGACATCGATGCTGTCCGCCTGCATGCCCACCGGC